>NZ_KV786889.1:0-16430 GCF_001806955.1 Burkholderia sp. HMSC10F09 | reverse complement strand
AAAGAACCTTAACTGAACGGCATTACGCCCTTGGGCGTCCTTTTTTATTGCGCGCGCGCCGCTTCGGCGACGCAGGCGCGGCGGCGCGGTCAGCGGCCGGCAGCCGCGCCCGCGTCATGCGCGGCGACTTCGCGCCCGGAACGACGCCACGCCGCGCGTCGGCCGGCCGCTAGCGCCGCCGATGCTCGACCGCGAACTTGATCAGTTCGGCCTGCCCTTCGATGTCGAGCTTGCGTTTCAGGTTGAGCCGGTGCGTTTCCACCGTGCGCACCGACAGCCCCGTCTGCTGCGCGATCTGCTTGCTCGACAGCCCTTCGGCGAGCGCATCGAGGATGTCGCGTTCGCGCGGCGTCAGCCGGTCGAGCGGCGACGCGGCCGCGCTCGCCTGGATCATCCGTGCGGCGAGCCCTTCGCTGAAGAAGGTTTGCCCCGCGAGCACCGCGCCGATTGCGCGCACGATCTCGCTGGCCGGCGAATCCTTCAGCAGATAGCCGCTCGCGCCCGCCCGCACGGCTTGCGTCACGTATTCGACGTTGTCGTGCATCGACAGCATCAGCACGCGGATCGCCGGAAATCGCTCGTGGAACACGCCGGCCAGCGCGATGCCGTTCATTCCGTTCATGCCGACGTCCATCAGCGCGAGATCGGGCTCGAGTTCGGCCGCGAGCGCAAGCGCCTCGTCAGCGTTGCCGGCTTCGCCGACCACGGACAGATCGGCCGCTTCGAGCCGCATGCGCAGCCCGTCGCGCACGAGCGGATGATCGTCGACGAGCAGCAGCCGGGCGGCGGGTCGGGCGGTGTCGGGGGCGCTCATAAGCGAAGAGTCTCCTGATGTAAGGCGTCACGCGTCGCGTAGCGGCACGCGCGCGGCCACGACGGTGTGGCCGACCTGCGACGTGATCGTCAGCGTGCCGCCGAGCGCGTCGAGGCGCTCGCGCATGTTGCGCAGCCCGATGCCGCGGCGCTCGTCGGCCTGCGAGCGCACGGCGTCGAAGCCGCAGCCGTTGTCGGCGATCGTCAGCGTGACCGACTGCGCGCCGACGTCGAGCGTGACGGCCGCACGCGACGCGTGCGCATGATGCACGATGTTGCTGAGCGCTTCCTGCGCGATCCGGAACAGCGCGGTGTTCACGGCTGCGGGCAGCGGCCGCGCGCCGCTGTGCGCGACCTGCGTGTAGCCGATGTCGATGCCGCTTTGCGCGCCGAATTCGCGGATCAGCTGATCGAGCGCCGCCGCGAGGCCGAGATCGTCGAGCATCGCCGGGCGCAGCGCGTGCGAGATGCGTCGCACCTCGCGCAGCGTGTCGCCGAGCCGCACGACGCCGGACGCGAGCGCGCGCTCGGCTTCCGGCACGCGCACCGTGCCGCGCTCGAAGCGCGCGAGCGCCGATTCGAGCATCAGCTTCGCGGACACCATCATCTGGCTGATCCCGTCGTGCAGCTCGCGCGACAGCCGCGCGCGCTCCTGCTCCTGCGATTCGACGACGCGCTGCGCGAGCTGCTTGAGCTTCGCATCGGCGCTGCGCGACTCGCTGACGTTCAGCACCAGCGCGCATACGGCGATCGCCGCGGCGCCGGTGAGCGCGATCGCGGTCAGCCAGCTCATCGTGCGCTCGATGTTCGCGGAGGCGCGGGCGTCGATCCGCTGCAGTGCGGTATCGACGTCGTCGAGATAGATGCCGGTGCCGACCATCCAGCCCCAGCGTTCGAGCGCGACCACGTAGCCGAGCTTCGGCGCCGGCTTGCCGGTCGACGGCCGTTGCCAGACGTAGCGCACGAAGCCGCCGCCGCGCGACGCGGCGCCGATCAGCTGCTGGATCGTCAGCGCGCCCTGCGGGTCGCGCATCGTCCAGAAGTTGTGGCCGACGCGCTCAGGCTCGCGCGGATGCATCAGCGCGTTGCCGTGCAGGTCGTACACGAAGAAATAGCCGTCCGGGCCGAAATCCATCTTCTGCAGCATCGCGAGCGCCTGCGTGCGCAGCATCGCGTCGTCGCGCCCGTTGCGGCCGGCCGCGTCGTACAGCGGCATGATCGCGCTGGTCGCGAGCTCGACGTAGTGCTTCAGCTCGACTTCTTTGCTCGACAGATACGCGGCCTGGATCGTCGCATGCTGCGTGCGCGCGAGCGACGTCGCCTGCTGGCGCACGCCGAAACCGATTCCGGCGATCGCGAGCAGGAACGGCACGATCGCCAGCAGGAAAATCTTGGCCTTGAGCTTCATGGTGACGCGGACGGATGCGCGCCGGCGACGGCCGGCACGCTTGCCGCCGGCGCGCGGCCGGCGGAGCGAGCCGGTATTGTCGACGATTTTGCGCGCGCGGGTGCGGCGCGCGTGCGCTCAGGCCGTGCGCGGCGCGTAATGCCGGCCCGCGTGCGCGGCCGTGAGCACGACGACGCGGTTGCGGCCGGTTTCCTTCGCGCGGTACAGCGCGTCGTCGGCGAGCTTCAGCGCGGCGTGCATGTTGTCGTCGCGGTCCGGCCGGCAGGTCGCGACGCCGATGCTCGCGGTCAGGCAGCCGAACGCGCTGCCGTCGTGCCGGATCCCGAGTTCGAGAATGCTCGTGCGGATCGTCTCCGCGATGGTCACCGCGCCGTCGCTGCCGATATCGGGCAGGATCACGACGAATTCCTCGCCGCCGTAGCGGGCCGCATAGTCGGCCGGGCGGCGCAGGCAGCCGGCGATGCAGCGGCCGACCGCGGCGAGCGCGTCGTCGCCGGCCTGATGGCCCTGCGAGTCGTTGTAGCGCTTGAAGTGATCGACGTCGACGAACAGCAGCGACAGCGCGTGCTGCGAGCGCGCGGCGCGCCGCCATTCGCGCGCGAGCGTCACGTCGAGCATCCGGCGGTTGTCGAGCCCGGTCAGGCCGTCGGTGCGCGCAAGCGCCTGCAGCTCGGTTTCCGCGCGATGGCGCTTGCGCAACTGCACGTCGAGCAGCAGCGACAGGCCGACGAAGCCCAGCGCAAGCAGCGCCATCGCCGAACCGATCGGGATCGCGCGGTCGTACCACGCCGCATAGATCTCCGACTCGGATTCGGCCACCATCATGATCAGCGGCAGGTTGTCGAGGTGCCGGAACGCATACAGCCGCCGCACGCCGTCGATCGACGCCCTATCGAAAAAGCTGCCTTCGCGCGCGCGCATGAACTGACGGAACGTGCTCGCCTGACTGATGTTGCGGCCGACGATCTTCGCGTCGTACGGCTCGCGCATCACCATCACGCCGTTCGTACCGATCAGCGACATCGCGCCGCGATCGCCGAGCGCGAGGCGCGAGAACAGGTCGCGGAAATATTCGAGGCGGATCGACATCACCGCGATGCCGCCGAACGATCCGTCCGCACGCGTGATGCGCCGGCTGAGCGCGATGCTCGGCGAGCCGCCGCGCAGCCGCGAGTGGTATGGATCGCTGACGTAGAGCCCGACGTCGGGCCGGTCGCGATGCACGGTGAAGTACGGCGCGTCCGCGAAATTCGCGTTGCGCGGCACGTCGCTCTTGCCGTCGACCGCGATGTTGCCGCGGCTGTCGAGCACATAGATGCCGCCGAGATAGCGCGCGGTCGTCGCGCGGTCGAACAGCACCTGCCGGCGCAACGGCATCGGCAGCGCGACGATCGCCGGATCGTTTTCGCCTTCGACGACGGCCTGCAGCGACAGCGAATAGATCTCGATGTTGCGCTCGATGTCCCACGACGCCATCAGCACGAGATTCTGCAGCGTCGTGCGTGCGCGCTCGCGCGCGTCGATGCGGCCCTCGTACAGCACGATTGCGCACAGCAGCATCAGCAGCAGTGCGATCAGCAGGCCGGAATAGAAGATCAGGTGCGGCAGCAGCAGCCGGCGCAGGTGCGTCGCGACGCGGCTCGTCAGGCCGGATTCGCGGGGCATTGCGTAGTCGGTTTCTGCCATGGTTCGTGGATCGTCGGGCATCGGCGGCGCGCCGATGCGGTGGTTCGCAAGGGAGGCTGACGACGAGCCGGCACGCTATCGCACGCGGCTGGACAACAGGCGGACGCGCGAAGCGGGTGCTGCGCGTTCCGACATCACCCTCCCGGTCGGTGGAGACGATGGGCGCCGACGATCGGCAGGCGCCGGCACAGCCGGCCGGCGGATCGTGCATCAGGTGACAGCCTGGCCGCCGATTCGGGCGCGCGGCGGTCGCGGGATGCATTGAACTGAGTATAACGCGCACGTCGGAGCGTGCGAAAAAGGTCGCGAACGATTGATCCGCGTCAAGCCGCGGCGATTTGGCGGCTTGCGTTCGGCGAGCGTGCGCGGCGGTGCGCGACGATGCAGCCGCATACGAAGGCCGGCGCCCGCGCAAACGAAAAACGGGCGGCCGTGGCCGCCCGTCGAAGCACGCGCAATGCGGGCGCTCGCCCGCCTCCGCGCTTAGGCCTGTGCCTGCTGCGCCTTGAACGCGAGCCGGAACCGGTGCAGCAGCGGCTCCGTATAGCCGCTCGGCTGCGACGTGCCCTGCAGCGCGAGCGCGCAGGCAGCCTGGAACGCGACCGACCGATCGTAGTCGGGCGCCATCGGACGATAGTTCGGGTCGCCCGCGTTTTGCTGGTCGACGACGCGCGCCATCCGCTTGAACACGTCGAGCACGAACGCCTCGGTGATCACGCCGTGACGCAGCCAGTTCGCGATGTGCTGGCTCGAGATGCGCAGCGTGGCGCGGTCTTCCATCAGGCCGACGTCGTGGATGTCGGGCACCTTCGAGCAGCCGACGCCCTGTTCGACCCACCGCACGACGTAGCCGAGAATGCCCTGCGCGTTGTTTTCGACTTCGCGCAGGATCTCTTCGTCGCTCCACGCGGCACGCTCGACGACCGGCACGGTCAGCAGCCCGTCGAGCAGCGCGTCGCGCTCGCTTGCGTACGGCGTCTTTTCGAGTGCCTGCTGGACGGCCTGCACGTCGACGAGATGGTAGTGCAGCGCATGCAGCGTCGCGGCGGTCGGCGAGGGCACCCATGCGGTGTTCGCGCCCGCGCGCGGATGCGCGATCTTTTGTTCCAGCATCGCGTGCATCAGGTCGGGCATCGCCCACATCCCCTTGCCGATCTGCGCGCGCCCGCGCAGCCCGGCCGACAGCCCCGCGAGCACGTTGTTGCGCTCGTACGCGGCGATCCACGCGGACGACTTCATGTCGCCCTTGCGGATCATCGGCCCCGCTTCCATCGCGCTGTGCATCTCGTCGCCGGTGCGGTCGAGGAAGCCCGTGTTGATGAATGCGACGCGCGCGGCCGCGGCCGCGATGCAGGCGGCGAGGTTCACGCTGGTGCGGCGCTCCTCGTCCATGATGCCCATCTTCAGCGTATTGCGCGGCAGCCCGTACAGATCCTCGATGCGCGCGAACAGCGTATCGGCGAACGCGACTTCGGCCGGACCGTGCATCTTCGGCTTCACGATGTAGATCGAGCCGGTGCGCGAATTGCGCTTCGACTTCAGGTCGTGCAGCGCGCAGAGCGTCGTGACGACGCCGTCGAGGATGCCTTCCGGAATCTCGTTGCCGTCGCGATCGAGCACCGCGCCGATCGTCATCAGGTGCCCGACGTTGCGCACGAACAGCAGCGAGCGGCCGTGCAGCGTCAGCGTGCCGCCGTCGGGCGTCGTGTATTCGCGGTCCGCGTTCAGGCGGCGCGTGAACGTCTTGCCGCCCTTCGACACTTCCTCCACCAGCGTGCCCTGCATCAGCCCGAGCCAGTTACGGTACAGCTGCACCTTGTCCTCGGCGTCGACGGCCGCGACCGAATCCTCGCAGTCGATGATCGTGCTGACCGCCGCTTCGAGCACGACGTCCTTCACGTTCGCGACGTCCGCGCGGCCGATCGGCGTCGATCCGTCGATCTGGATCTCGAGATGGAGCCCGTTGTGCTTCAGCAGGATCGCGGCGGGTGCATCGGCCGCGCCCTGATAGCCGACGAATTGCGCGGGCTGCGCGAGGTACACGATGCCCTTGCCGGTCTCGACGGCGAGCTGGCCGTCCTGCACGCGATAGCGCAGCGCGTCGCGGTGCGACGCACCGGCGAGCGGCGCCGCGTTGTCGAGCACGTTGCGCGCGTAGTCGATCGCGCGCTGGCCGCGCGTCGGGTTGTACGTTGCGGTGCGCTCGGCGCCGTTGTCTTCCGGCAGCGCGTCGGTGCCGTACAGCGCGTCGTACAGGCTGCCCCAGCGCGCGTTTGCCGCGTTCAGCGCATAGCGCGCGTTCGACAGCGGCACGACGAGCTGCGGGCCGGCCTGCGTCGCGATTTCGCTGTCGACGTTCGCGGTCGTAGCCGCGACGTTGGCCGGCGTCGGCACCAGGTAGCCGATCTGCTCGAGGAACGCGCGATAGGCGGCGAGGTCGCGCACCGGGCCGGGGTGCGCGCGATGCCAGGCGTCGAGTTCGCTTTGCAGACGGTCGCGCTCGGCGAGCAGCTCGCGGTTGCGCGGCGCAAGGTCGTGCACCAGTGCGGAGAAGCCGCGCCAGAACGCGGCCGTGTCGATGCCGGTGCCCGGCAGCGCTTCGTTTTCGATGAACTGGCTCAGCGCTGGCGCGACTTGCAGTCCGTCATGGTCGATCATCGTGAATCCTCCCGGGGAAAAATGCGCGCGCGGATCAGTCCGCGACGCTTTGTGCGCCGGCACGGGCGATCTGCACGTCCTGCACGGACTTCACGCCCGACACGCCGATCGCGCCCGCGACGCGGCCGCCGGCCGCCACCGGCACGCCGCCTTCGAGCAAGCCCGACAGCGGCGCGCTGAGAAACGCGGTGCGGCCACCGTTGATCATATCCTCATACGCCTTTGTGTCGCGCCGGCCGAGTGCCGCCGCGCGCGCCTTGTCCTGCGCGATCGCCGCGCTCGCGGGCGACGCGCCGTCGAGCCGCGCGAAGGCGAGCAGATGGCCGCCGTCGTCGACGACCGCAATCGATACGGCCCAGCCGTTGCGTTCGGCCTCCGCGCGTGCGGCGGCGAGGATGCGGTCGGTGTCGGCGAGTTCGAGTTCGGGCTTCGTTTGCATCAGGCTCCTCCGGCATCGTCGGTCGGGTGATCGGTCGGACGGCGCCGCGTGCGATGCAGTGGCGCACGCGCGTGCGGCCGGTGCCGCCCGGAAAAGTCTGGCAGCCGACGTTCACACTGACAATCCGGTCCGGTCCGGTCCGGTCCGGTCCGGTCTCGCCGAGCCGTTTCACACGCGTCGGGCGGCTCGGCCGCGATGGCTCTTGTGAGGTCGCGCGTGCGCTGGCGCGCGCTGCGCCTTGTCCGCCTACACGGGGTCCGACCGCAGCAGACCCTCGTATTCCTTCACGAACGCGCGGCGGCCGTGCGAGATCGGCACGATCGCTTCGGCGTGCGCCTCGATGGCGGTCTACCATGGGTCGATGTGGCGGCGCGCAGCGCGTGCGTTCGGTGCCTCGATTCGAAGGACGGACGTGGTCGGGCCGGAACGAACGGCATCGATGATGCCGATCAAGCGAACTGCGCCGGCACGGCGGGCGTATGGATCGATATGTCACAATGTGATCCATTCGGCGAACGCCCCGCGATGCGCCGCCGACTCAGCAAGGAGGACGTGCATGTCGAATCCAGTGCGTGGCGACGGGCCCGACGCCCGCGCCGTCCAGATCCTGCATCGCCCCGTCTGCGACCTGCTCGGCTGCACGTGGCCCATCGTGCTGGCCGGGATGGGCGGCGTGGCGCGCTCGGCGCTCGCGAGCGCCGTGAGTGCGGCCGGCGGATTCGGTTTTCTCGGCATGGTGCGCGAACCGGTCGAGCTGATCCGCCGCGAGGTGCAGCAGGTGCGCGCGGCCACCGACCGCCCGTTCGGCGTCAATCTGATTCCCGCAGCGACGCCGCCCGAACTGCTCGATGCGCAACTCGACGCGTGCATCGAACTGCGCGTACCGGTCGTCGCGCTGTTTTGGGACGTGATGCCGGCTATCGTGCGCCGGCTGCCCGACGCGGGCATTCGCGTCGTGCATCAGGTCGGCTCCGTCGACGATGCGCGTGCGGCCGCAGCGGCCGGCGTCGACGCGCTGATCGTGCAGGGGCACGAAGCCGGCGGCCATGTGCGCGGCGACCGGCCGCTAACGGCGCTGCTGCCGGACGTCGTCGGCGCGGTGCCGGTGCCGGTGCTCGCGGCCGGCGGCATCGTCGACGGTGCCGGCGTGGCCGCCGCGATGGCGCTCGGCGCGCAGGGCGCGGCGATCGGCACCGCATTTCTCGCGACGTACGAATCGTTCGCGCACGCGTATCACAAGCAGCGGATCGTCGATGCGCACGACGGCGACACGCTGCTCACCGACATCTTCCATATCAACTGGCCGCGCGGCGCGAAGGTCCGCGTGCTGCCGTCGAGCGTGACGCGCGGCGAGCGCGGCGATCCGTTCGGCGACGCGCGCGTCGTGATCGGCGATGAGGAAGGGCGTCCGATCTATCTGTTCAGCACCGATTCGCCGCTGCGCACGATGACGGGCGATTTCGAGGCGATGGCGCTGTATGCGGGCACGGGCGCCGGGCAGATCGGCGCGGTCGAGCCGGCGGCCGACGTGTTGCGCCGAATCGTGCGCGATGCGGCGGCGATCCTCGAATCGCGCGCGGCCGCGCCCTCGGGCCACGACGCGGACGCGCAGCGCGCCGCGTTGCTGGCCGCGCTCGACGAACTGCTCGAAGCGGAGCGCGCGGGCGCGCGCGTCGCGTCGGAAACGGCGGCGGAAGTGTCGGACGACGACGCGCTGCATCGGCTGATCGCGCATATTCGTCAGGACGAAGCGCACTGGTGCAGCGTGCTCGTCGATGCCATCCGCACGCTCGGCGCGACGCCGACACGCGCGACGGGCGCGTTCTACGAAAAGGCGATGGCGATCGACGATCTCGCGGAGCGAATGGCGTTTCTGAATCGCGGCCAGCGCTGGGTGGTGCGCAAGCTGCAAGCGTTGCTGCCGACGCTCGCGGACCGCGATATGCATGAGGCGCTGACGCAGATGCTGGTCGCGCACGAGAAGAACATCGGCGCGGTCGACGTACGGCTGAGGGACGGCGGCGTGCACGGATAGCGCCGCGCGCGACGGTCACCCTGTCTCGCGGCCATGCGTTGCTACATGCAGCGCTTGGCGCAGCACGTCGGCGAGCTGCCGGTTTTCGTCGATGCGCGCCTGCTCGATCGCCTCGTCTTCCGCGTTGCCCGTGCGGCGCGCCCACTCCTGCCGCTCGCGCGCAAAGATCATCCGCTCGTTGACGGCGCGGATCGCGGCCCAGATCGCATCTTCCGCCTTCTGCGCCTCCGCATCGTCGAGCGAAAGCGCCGAGAACGCGTGCCCGGTATGGCACCGATAGCGCAAGGGGCGATCGTCGCGCATGCGCCATAGCGCGCCGCTGCAGCTCGGGCACGTGAGCGCCGAACGCTCGCCGATCGCGTCGAGCAATTGGGGCGTGAGGAAGCGGCCCTCGGCGATTCGACTTTCGTCGTCCAGTGTGCGCAAATCCGCCATCGTCCGGCCCTCCTCGCCGCGTGCGCCATAGACCGCCGCATGAATCGTGTGCGCCAGTTCGTCGGCCGTCGCGACGGCGTCCGCGCCGGCGGCGCCCAGCGCGGCGCGCGGCATCGACGGCGCCTCGCATTCGTCGGGATGCTGGACGATGCCGTAACCGCCGTGGGCGCGAATCGCCGCGAGGCCGGCGGACCCGTCGTCGAGATCGCCGCTCAGCACGACGCCGACCGCGCCCGGCCCGTATTCGCGCGCGGCCGACCGGAACAGCGGATCGGCCGCGGGCCGCGCGTAGTTTTCGGCGGCCGTGTCGAGCAGATGCAGCCGGCCGCCGCGCAGCACCATGTGCCGGTCGGGCGGCGCAACGTAGATTCTTCCCGGATGCGGGTGCTCGCCGTGTCGGGCGTGGGTGGCCTCCAGCCGGCCCCAGCGCGTCAGCAGCTCCGGCAGAATCGACCGGTGCCGGCCGATGTGCTGCACGATGCAGATCGGCACGGGGAAGCCTTCGGGCAGGTCGGTCACGAGCGTCCGGAGTACCGGCAATCCGCCCCTCGACGACGCGACGACGACGACATCTCGATGGTCCATGGCACCCTCCTTGCGGATCGACGCGCAAGGCGGGTGCCCGATGCGGACGTCGGGCGCGGGGGCCCGGTGGACGAAACCATGCGTGCCCGCGCGACGCCGCCGCAGGCCCGCAGGCCGACGCGCGCCGCACGGTTGCAACAGCTCAGCGCGGTTCGGCGAGGGCCGCGAGCAGCAAGCCGAAATCGAGCGGTTTCGGCAGATGCGTGTCGAATCCGGCTTCCGTCGCGGCGCCGACATCGGCCTCACGGTTGCGGCCCGTGAGCGCGATCGCTTTCAACCGCGCCCATTGCGGGTCGGCCTTGATCCGGCGCAGCAGCGCGTAGCCGTCCATGTCCGGCAGCCCGATGTCCGACACGATCGCATCGACGGGCCCTTGCGCGAGCATTTCCAGCGCCGCTGCGCCGCTCGCCGCGGTGCGCACCTCCGCGCCCGCCAGTTTCAGCAGGGTAGTGAGCGACAGCGCCGTCTCCGCATCGTCCTCGACGAGCAGCACGTGCAGGCCCGCGATGCGGCCCTCCGACGCACGGCGGTCGGCGGCCGCGATGCGTGTGTCGGCCGCGGCCGGCAACCACACCGTCATCGTGGTGCCGCGTCCGGGGCCGTCGGACGCCGCCGAAATCCGGCCGTCGTGCATTTCGACGAGCTGCCGGACCAGCGCGAGACCGATGCCGAGCCCGCCGCGCGTGCGATCGCGCGGCGCCTGGCGGAACATGTCGAACACGTGCGGAAGCGTGTCGCCGTCGATTCCCTGTCCGTCGTCGATCACGTCGACGCGCAGCATCCGCGCTTCATGCGTGAGCCGCACGACGATCCGGCCGCCCGCATGCGTGAACTTCAGCGCGTTCGACATCAGGTTCCAGAAAATCTGTTCGCAACGGATCGGATCGGCGAGTGCGATCGCCGGCTCGTCCGGGAACTCGGTTTGCAGCACGAGGCCGCGCGCATGTGCGTCGGCCTCGCACGTATCGACGATCGTGCGCAGCACCGCCGTCAGATCGACGCGCGACAGCTCGAGCGCGAGCTTGCCGGTGCGGATGCGGGACAGATCGAGCAGATCGTCGATGATCTGCGCCTGCGCGCGGACCGCCTGCCGGATCAGCTCGGCCGCTTCGCGCACCGCGGGAATGTCGCGCGTCTCGGGCAGGCGCGGCAGCATTTCCGCGCGCACGCCGATCAGGTTCAGCGGATGCCGCAATTCGTGCGACAGCACGGCGATGAATTCGTCCTTCAGCTGATTCGAACTGAGCGCCTGCTCGCGCGCGGCCTGCTCGCGCGCGAGCGCTTCGCGGTTCGCGTCCTCGCTGAGCTTGCGCTGCGTCAGGTCGCGGACGATCTTCGCGAAGCCGTTGAACGACGTATCGGAAATCGGCGTCACGACACCGCTGCAGAAAATCCGCCGCCCGTCCTTCGTGCGATGCCAGCGTTCGTCGTCCGCGCGGCCTTCGCGCGTCGCGACCTCGCGTTCGTGCGCCGGCACGCGCGCATGCCGGTCGTTCGGTTCGTAGATCAGCTCGACGTCCTGGCCGATCATTTCGTCTTCGGTATACCCGAAGATCCGTTCGGCCCCCGCATTCCAGCTCGCGATGATGCCGTTGCCGTCCTGGATGATGATCGCGTAGTCCTTCGTCGACTGCGCGACGAGGCGCAGCCGCTGCTCGCCGGCCCGCGCGGCTTCCTCCGCGTGGTGGCGATCCGTGACGTCGATCAGCGTGATCACCGCGCCGTCGATATGGTCGTCGGCGGTGCGATACGGCAGCAGCCGGATCAGATACCAGCGGCCGGCCTCGCTCTCGATCTCGCGTTCGATCAGCCGCAGCGACTGGAACGACTGGCGCACGTCGTCCGCGAGCGTGGGATAGCGCAGCGAATGGGTAATGTGAAACAGCGAGCGGCCGAGATCGCTGTCGATCAGGTTGAAGATCGCGGTCGCGTTCGGCGTGAAGCGCTTGATGCGGATTTCCTTGTCGACGAAAACGGTCGCGATCTCGCTCGACGCGATGATGTTGTGAAGATCGTCGTTGGCCTTGGCGGTGTCCTCGATCCGCGCCTGCATCTCGGCGTTCGCGGTCGTCAGCTCCTCGTTCACCGATTGCAGCTCTTCCTTGCTGCTTTCGAGTTCCTCGCTGGTCGAGCGCAGCTCCTCGTTGATCGCCTGCAGTTCCTCGTTCGACGCCTTCAGCTCCTCGACCGACGTCTCATACTGCTCGATGATCGTCGCGAGCTGCTCGCGGCTGTGCTGCAGTTCGTGCTCGAGCTGCGCAAGCACCGGATCCTGCCCGCTTGCTTCGGCCTGATCCTCGTCGGTCATGCGCCCGTCCACCTCGTCGAACACGACGAGCAGAAAGTCGGCGTTCGCGACCTTGTCGTGAAACGGCCGCACCGTCATGTTGATCCACGACACCTGCGTGTCGTGCGTCCACTTGACGCGGCGCGCCTCGACGCTCGTGCCCGTCTGCAGCGCGCGGAAGATGGCGGTGCGCAGATCGAGCCGCAGGTCCGGCAGCACGAGCGTCATGATGTTGCTCGACAGCTCGCCGCCGACGTGGCGCAGGAACCGGCCGGCGTTGTCCGACAGATGAACGACGTTCGATTCCTTGTCGATGATCACGCTGGGCGGCGAATACATTTCCAGTGCGCGTTGATGGAGTTCCGCATACGAGAAATTGCGCTGGACCGGGCTCGCCGGCGCGCGCAGCGTGGGTGTCGGCACGGGCCGCTCGTCGGCCGACCCCGATTCGACGTGCAGCAGCGGCGGGCAAGCCATCGCCGCTTTCGCGCGATGCGTGACGACGCGCGCCTGATAGATCCGGCGCTTCTTGTCGACGACGGTAAACAGATCGTCGGCCGCGTCGGCCGATTCCGCGGTGCCGAGGAACAGATAGCCGTTCGGGCGCAGCGCGAAGTGAAACAGCTCGAGGATCTGCCGCTGCACCGCCCGTTCGAGATAGATCAGCACGTTGCGGCACGAGATCAGATCGAGATGCGAGAACGGCGGATCGCGCAGCAGGCTGTGCGCGGCGAACAGAATGCGCTCGCGCACCGATTTCGCAATCACGAAGTGCGCGCCGTCGCGCGTGAAATACCGCTGCAGCAGCGGTTCGGGCACGTCGGCTGCGATCGACAGCGGATAGGAGCCCGTGCGCGCGCGTACGATCGCCGCTTCGTCGATGTCGGTCGCGAACACCTGGATCGCCTGGCTCGACACGGCCGTCTCGCGCGCGCGGGCGAGCAGCAGCGAGATCGAATACGCTTCCTCGCCCGTCGCGCAGCCGGCGACCCAGACGCGCACCTGTTCCTCGCCCGCATCCGGCGAGAACATCGACGCGATCACCTCCCGTTCGAGGAAGTCGAATGCGTCGCGATCGCGGAAGAACTGCGTGACGCCGATCAGCATGTCGGCGAGCAGCGCGTTCGCCTCGTCCGGCGTCGCGCGCAGGAAATCGCGGTACGCGAGCAGGTCGCGCTGCCCGTTGACCTGCATGCGCCGTTCGATCCGGCGCAGCACGGTCGCGCGCTTGTACAGCCGGAAGTCGTGCCCGGTGCGCACGCGCAAGTGCATCAGGATGTCCGACAGCGCGCGTTCGGGATCGTTGGCGCCCGGCCGGTCGAGATTCTGATGAACGTGCGCGAGCTCGAGCCCCTGTTGCTCGATGCGCCGCGCATTCGCCCACAGATCGAGCAGTTTCTGCGGCATCTCGGCGGCCGGCAGCACGATGTCCGCACCGGCGACCGAAATCGCGTGCTTCGGCATCTCCGCGTGTTCGGCGTCGTCGGGCGTCTGCGCGAGCGTGATCCCGCCGACTTCCTTGATGCGGCGCAGCCCGGCCGCGCCGTCGGAGCCCGTCCCGGACATCACGATGCCGATCGCGCGCGAATCGTGCGCGTCGGCCAGCGTCCGGAAAAAGTGGTCGATCGTCAGCGCGATGCCGCCCGACATCTCGCGCGGGCTGCAGCGAAGGCAGCCGTCCGACATTTCGAGCTGCATGCCGGGCGCGATCACGTAGATATGGTTCTTTTCGATCGGGACGGTGCTCGTCACCTGACGGACCGGCATGCCGGTCGTGTGCTGCAGCACGCTGTCCATGTGGCTGATCTGCTCCGGGGCCAGATGGACGATGACGACGAACGCCATTTCCATGCCGGTCGGCGCGTTCTCGAAGAAGGTCTGCAAGGCCGTCGTGCCGCCTGCCGATGCGCCGATGCCCACGATCGGAAAGGCCAGATCGCTTCTCAACGTCGCAGACGCGGGAAGCCGCTCCTGATCGGTAGGCTCTTGCCGTGCCATTGACTTCTCCTGATTGATGAGGTGAGACGACGCACCGTCGGTCGCCGGGCCGGCCGCGGAATCGCCGTCGTACGGGGCGCCGCGATCCCGCTCGCGATACTTTTCGCTGCGTTTTTGTGCGCATTGTACGGCACCGCGCGGGGCGTTCCGAGCGTCCGATGCGGCGTGGCTGCGCGTGTCCGAACGCCATTCGGCATGTGACGGGACGCCGCGTACGAGCGCGGGACCGCGCGACGCGACGCGATCGACGCGCGCCGGCTGCCGACGCAAAAAAGCCCGCCGAAGCGGGCAACCTCTCGATGCGGAGGGGGAGATTCGCTCGCGCGCGCCGCCGCGCGCGTTTCGTTCAGCCTTTCGTCGCGCCGAACGTGAGCCCCGCGACGAAATGCTTCTGCATCGCGAAGAACATCGCGACCGACGGCAGCGCCGCCAGAATCGAGCCGGCCGACACGAGGTTCCACGACGTCGTCCACTGTCCCTTCAGCGCGGCGACGCCCGCGGTAATGGGCGCGGCCTCGTCGCCCTGCGTCAGGCACAGCGCCCAGAAGTAGTCGTTCCAGACGAACGTGAACACCAGAATCGCGAGCGCGGCGAGCGCCGGCCGGATCAGCGGCAGCACGATGCGCCAGAACACCGTCCACTCGCCGGCGCCTTCGATGCGCGCGGCCTCGATCAGCTCGAACGGCAGCTGCTTGATGAAGTTTCGCAGGAACAGCGTGCAGAAGCCGGTCTGAAACGCGACGTGAAACAGGATCAGCGCCTCGACCGTATTGAAGACGCCGAGCCGCAGCGACAGGTCGCGCACCGGAATCATCAGCACCTGCACCGGCACGAAGTTGCCGGCGACGAACGTGCCGAACAGCGCGGTATTGCCGCGAAACCGGTAGGTCGCGAGCGCGAAGCCCGCCATCGCGGCGAGCGCGATCGAGCCGAGCACGGACGGCACCGTGATCTGCACGCTGTTCCAGAAGTAGTGCAGCATCGGCGACGTCGTCAATGCGTCGCGATAGTTCTCGATCATCGAGAAATGGCGCGGCCAGCCCCAGTAATGGCCTTCGACGAGCTCTTCGGTCGAGCGCACCGACGTGACGAACACTGCGATCAGCGGCAGCAGCCAGATCGCGAGCGCGACGGGCAGCGACAGCTTGTACAGCCGGCGCGTGACGGGTTTCCATTGGGCGACGGGTGTCGGAAACATGATGGCTCCCGGTAGGTCACTGCTCGTTGCGCAGCATTCGGCGCAACTGGAACGCGATGTAGACGAGCATGATCGCGAACAGCACGACCGCGATCGACGCGGAATAGCCGAGCCGGTAGTACTTGATCGCCTGGTCGTACATGTAATACGCGAGCACGGTCGAACTTTCGAACGGGCCGCCGCCCGTCATCACCGAAATCAGGTCGAAGCTGCGCAGCGCGCCGATCACGGTGACGACGATCGCCATGAACGTCGTCGGCCGCAGCTGCGGCAGCACGACGTGCCAGAGCAGCGCGAAGCCGCGCGCGCCTTCCATCCGCGCCGCTTCGATCTGCTCGGGGTTCAGCGACGTGAGGCCAGTGAGGTAAAGGATCATGCAGTACGCCGTCTGCGGCCACAGCGCGGCGAACACGACGCCGAGCGTCGCGTAGCGCGCGTCGCCGAGCACCGGGATCCCGTGCCCGGCGATCAGCGCGAGCAGCCCGAACGTCGGATCGTAGAACCACGAGAAGATCAGTCCCACGACGACGCCCGACAGCACGAACGGCGCGAAGAACAGCGACTTTACGAGCCGGATCCCGCCGACCGCCTGATTCAGGTACAGCGCGAGCGCGAGGCCGAGCGGCGGCGCGAGCATGAACAGCACGAGCCAGATCACGTTGTTGCGCAGCGCGGTGTAGAAGGTCGGCGCGTGCAGCAGCTCGACGTAGTTGGCGAGGCCGACGAACGTGCGCTCGGTCATCCCGTCCCAGTTGCAGAAGCTGAGCCACAGTGTCGACAGGATCGGCCAGATCACATAGACGGCAACCATCGCGCACGCCGGCGCGAGAAACAGCCAGGCGGCACGGCGCTGCCGCCGCGCGGCCGGCGACGGGCGGCGCGCGCGCG
>NZ_KV786888.1:0-3961 GCF_001806955.1 Burkholderia sp. HMSC10F09 | reverse complement strand
CGGGACAGCGGGACAGCGGGACAGCGGGACGCCGAGACGGCGGAAAGCCAGCGAAGCCAGCGAAGGCGACGAGGGCAGCAGCCGCGCCGGCCGCCGCGCGGTGTGCGCGGCCGACCGGCGCAAGCGATCCAGCCGTCAAGCGCTCGCGTTCCTGCCCGAATCGAACGGCAGCACGTAGTGCCGCTTGCCGGTGGCCGCGAAGATCGCGTTCGCGACCGCCGGCCCGACCGGCGCGACGCCCGGCTCGCCGACGCCGGTCGGCGCTTCGGCGGACGGCACGATATGCACCTCGACCTTCGGCATCTCGGCCATCCGCAGCACCTGATAGCCGTCGAAGTTGCGCTGCTCGACGCGCCCGTCCTTCAGCGTGATCGCGCTGTGCATCGCCGCGCCGAGCCCGAAGCCGATACCGCCTTCCATCTGCGCGGCGACGATGTCGGGATTGATCGCGATTCCGCAGTCGACTGCGCAGACCACGCGCTCGACCTTCACCTTGCCGTCCGCATCGACCGATACCTCGGCAACCTGCGCGACATAGCTCTTGAACGCCTCGGCCACCGCGATCCCGCGTCCGCGACCTTTCGGCAGCGGCTTCGCCGGATCCCAGCCGGCCTTCTGCGCGGCCAGTTCCAGCACCGCCCGCATGCGCGGTTCCTTGGCCAGCAGGTCGCGGCGGAACAGGTACGGATCCTTGCCGGCCGCGTACGCGGCTTCGTCGATGAACGCCTCGACCGCGTAGGCCGTGTGCGAGCTGCCGACCACGCGCCACCAGAGCACGGGCAGGCCGACCTTGGTGGTCGTCAGTTCGACCGACACGTTCGGCACCGCGTACGGCAGGTTCGCCGCACCCTCGACCGACGTCGCGTCGATTCCGTTCTTGACCATGAAGGCCTCGAACGGCGTGCCGGCGAGGATCGACTGGCCGACGATCCGGTGACGCCAGCCCACCAGCCGGCCGTCGGCGGTCAGTCCCGCGTCGAGCTTGTGGAAGTACATCGGGCGATAGAAGCCGCCCTGGATGTCGTCCTCGCGCGTCCACTGCAGCTTGACCGGCTTGCCGTCCGCGCCGAGTGCCTTCGCGATCGACACGGCCTCGACGACGTAGTCCGACCACGCATTCGCGCGCCGGCCGAAGCTGCCGCCCGCGTAGAGCGTATGGATCTGCACCTGCTCGGGCTTCAGGCCCGCGACCTTGGCCGCGTTGCCCTGGTCGACCGTCTGGAACTGATCGCCGGCCCAGATCTCGCAGCTGTCCTTGGTCAGCTTGACGACCGCGTCGAGCGGCTCCATCGGCGCATGCGCGAGATACGGGAACTCGTAGCTCGCGCTGATCCTGCGCGCGGCGCCTGCGATCGCCGCGTCGGCATCGCCGTCCTTGCGCGCCGACGCGCCGGGCTTGGCGGCCAGCAGCCGGTATTCGCGCATGATCTCGTCCGAGCCGCGCTTTTCGGCGTTCGTTTCGTCCCATTCGACCTTCAGCGCGTCGCGGCCTTGTTTCGCGGCCCAGAAGCCCGTTCCGACGACCGCGATGCCGCCCGGCACCTGCACGACCGAGACCACGCCCGGCACGGCCTTCGCAGCCGTCGCGTCGAACGACTTCACCGTCGCGCCGAAGCGCGGCGGGCGCTGCAGCAGCGCGACGCGCATGCCGGGGAACGTCGTGTCGAGCGTGAAATGCGCGGTGCCGTTCGATTTCGCCGACGCGTCGACGCGCGGAATGCGATGGCCGATCAGCTTGAAGTCGGCCGGCTGCTTCAGCACGACCTTGTCCGGTACCGGCAGCTTCGATGCATCGGCGACGAGCGTGCCGTAGGCGGCCGTCTTGCCGCTTTTCGCATGTGTGACCACACCGTTGGCGGTCGTCAGCTCGCTTGCCGGCACGTTCCAGCGCGCGGCGGCCGCCGACACGAGCATCGCGCGCGCCTTGCCGCCGGCTTCGCGCAGCTGCTGCCACGAGTTCGACATCGCCGAGCTGCCGCCCGTGCCCTGCATCGTGCCGAACGCGAGGTTCGCGTAGCGCTTCGCGTCGGCCGGCGCGCTTTCGACGCGCACGCTCGACCAGTCGGCGTCGAGCTCCTCGGCGACGATCGTCGCGATGCCCGTGTAGGCGCCCTGGCCGAGTTCGACATGCTTCGCGATCACCGTGACGGCGCCGTCGGGTGTGACGCGCAGGAACGCGTTCGGCGCGAACGCGCCGGCTTCGGGCGCGGCCGTCGCGGCCGCCGCGCGCCGGCCCAGGCCGGCCCATTCGAAGCCGATCGTCAGGCTGACCGCGGCCGCTGCGCCCGCGGCCTTCAGGAACGTGCGGCGCGACGGACGCACCGAATCG
Organism: Burkholderia sp. HMSC10F09; assembly: GCF_001806955.1. NCBI lineage: Bacteria > Pseudomonadati > Pseudomonadota > Betaproteobacteria > Burkholderiales > Burkholderiaceae > Burkholderia > Burkholderia sp. HMSC10F09. The sequence goes on along the minus strand of NZ_KV786888.1, from coordinate 1,632 downwards.
CGCGTATCGAGTTCGATCGTCATGGTCACGCTCCCAGCGTCGCGGCCGCGTCGTGGATCGCCGCGCGGATCCGCGCGTAGGTCGCACAGCGGCACAGGTTGCCGTTCATCGCCGCGTCGATGTCGGCGTCGGTCGGTTTCGGGTTCTGCTCCAGCAGCGCAGTGGCGGACATGATCTGCCCGGACTGGCAGTAGCCGCATTGCGGCACCTGCAGCTTCACCCAGGCGGCCTGCACGGCCTGCGCGGGCTTGCTCTGCAGGCCTTCGATCGTCGTCACGTGCTTGCCGGCGATGCCGGCGAGCGGCAGCACGCACGAGCGCACGGCCTGGCCTTCGAGGTGGATCGTGCACGCGCCGCACTGCGCCATCCCGCAGCCGAATTTCGTGCCGGTCAGCCCCGCGTGCTCGCGGATCGCCCAGAGGACGGGCATCGACGGATCGGCATCGAGCGTCACGCTCTTGCCGTTCAGGACAAACGTAGTGGCCATGGGGGTGTCTCCGTGGGGATAACCCGGCGCCGGGCCGGGATAGCCGGCAGTGTGCGCGAGCCGCCGCCGTTTTCGTCTACCCAATCCTGCAAATTTCTTGAACAATCCTGCAAATCCCGCGCGCGGCGACAGACCTTTCGCTATGCTCGCGCGGCAGGGCAAACCGATTCGAGGATCTCGTGATGGACATGACCGACATCGCCGCGTCGCGCGCGGCCGGGCAGCGCGAACTGGCGTCGCTGATCGGCCGCTTTGCGCCGGTCGACGGCTCGCACGCGACCGCGGTGCCGGGCCTGATGCTGCACAAGCACGTGCGGCCCGTCGATCTCGGCTGCGCCGTGTCGCGCGCGGCGCTCGTGATCGCCGCGCAGGGCGCGAAGCGCGTGATCGTGGGCGGCCACGCGTACGAATACGATGCACAAAACTGCCTGATTACGTCGATCGACTTGCCGATCCTGTCGCGCGTGACGCGCGCGTCGGCCGACGCGCCATACCTCTGCCTGTCGCTGACGCTCGATCCGCAGCGGATCGTCGAGCTCGCGGCCGAGATGCGGCTACCGGAGCCGGAGTCCGGCCCGGAGGGCGAGGGCATCGCGCTCGCCGAGCTGACGCCGCCGCTGCTCGATGCCGCGCTGCGCCTCGTGCGGTTGCTCGACACGCCGGCCGACATCCCGGTGCTCGCGCCGCTGATCGAGAAGGAGATGCTGTACCGGCTGCTGACGAGCGCACAGGGCACGCGGCTGCGGCACATGGCCGTCGCCGGCAGCCAGACGCACCGGATCGCGCGCGCGATCGAATGGATCCGTGCGCACTTCGCGGAGCCGATGCGCGTCGAGACGCTCGCGAACGCAGTCAACATGAGCGTGTCGTCGCTGCATCATCATTTCAAGCACGTGACGACGCTGAGCCCGCTGCAGTACCAGAAGCAGCTGCGGCTGCACGAGGCGCGCCGGCTGCTGCTGCAGCAGGGCGGCGACGTCGGCTCGGTCGCCGCGAGCGTCGGCTACGAGAGCGCGTCGCAGTTCAGCCGCGAGTACAGCCGGCTGTTCGGCGCGCCGCCGATGCGCGACGTTGCGCACTTGCGGCGGCGCGAGCTGCTTGGCTGAGGAAACGGGCGGCCGCACCTCGCCGGCCGCACCTCGCCG
>NZ_KV786887.1:0-590 GCF_001806955.1 Burkholderia sp. HMSC10F09 | reverse complement strand
CACGAGGGCGGGCGCGAGCGGCACGGCAGGCGCTGCGCGGACCGGCAGCGCAAGCGGCGGAAGCCCGTACGCCGGAAGCCCGTATGCCGGAAGCCCGTATGCCGGCAGCCCGTATGCCGGCAGCCCGATTGCCGGGGCCGCGCACCCCGCGACCCCATCGAAAAAGCAGGAGGCGTGAACGTAGTGCAGAAGATCAAAGTGTTGTGCGTCGATGACTCGGCGCTGATCCGCAGCCTGATGACCGAGATCATCAACGGCCAGCCGGACATGATGGTATGCGCGACCGCGCCCGATCCGCTCGTCGCGCGCGAGCTCATCAAGCAGCACAACCCCGACGTGCTGACGCTGGACGTCGAGATGCCGCGCATGGACGGGCTCGACTTCCTCGAGAAGCTGATGCGCCTGCGGCCGATGCCGGTCGTGATGGTGTCGTCGCTGACCGAGCGCGGCTCGGAGATCACGCTGCGCGCGCTCGAACTCGGCGCGGTCGATTTCGTCACGAAGCCGCGCGTCGGGATTCGCGACGGGATGCTCGACTACGCGGAAAAGCTCGCGGACAAGATCCGCAGATGCTCGCGAACACCGTGCGC
>NZ_KV786886.1:0-597 GCF_001806955.1 Burkholderia sp. HMSC10F09 | reverse complement strand
CCCACCTCCACCACCGATTCTTGTTCCCTTTGGCCCAGAGATCGAGAATTTATGGATGTACCACGGCGTATAATTCATCGAACGTGAATCACCACTATTCAGCTCGACTGTCTTCGGCATCTCGACCGTAGACGACTCATCGGCATGCAGGCCAGCACATCCCGCGAGAAGCACCAGCAACACCGCCACACCAATAAATCGATTCGTTTTCATTCATCAACCTTGTATATATTGTTCAAACCGTCAACGAGCAGGAATAACTGCTTGTTTCGCGGGCACGACGTCGCGGATTGATCGCAATGTCGCTTGTGTGTCGTTTAATTGGCCACGCTCTCTCCAACGTTCGATCCACGTTCATTATTTAATCCTCCGCATCACGCCCTTCGGATACTCATAATTCCATTCTTCGTCGGGAGCGCCCTGTACCACATACGGATCGCTAGCTGCTGGTGGTCCGGCGTTGGGTGCAAGATCAGATGCATTGGGATTTCCAACTACAACCTTCACGCGATCTCCTGGGAGAAAAATCGCCCACACACCCGCTGTCTGACCGGTGATATAGGGTTCAATTCGAACATTCTCGGCCTTGTACCAACC
>NZ_KV786885.1:0-688 GCF_001806955.1 Burkholderia sp. HMSC10F09 | reverse complement strand
CGGCAGCGGCGCGTCGGCGTCGCCCGGCGCGCCCGACACGAGCCGGCGCACCGCGCGGTCGGCCGGCGCGAAGCGCGCGAGATCGTTCTGCCCGAACGGGCGCACCTTGCCGAGTTCGAGCGTGCACGCCAGTGCGCCGCAGTGTTCGGCCGTGAAGTGCGAATACGTATTGCCCTTCGCGGTATGCAGCAGCACGGCCGCGATGCGTGCGTCGCCGAGCCATTCGACCATCGCGCGCGACGGCGGCGTGCCCGTATGCGGCAGCAGCGCGAACTGCTCGAAGACCGAGGCGCGGATCGCCGTATGCATGTCGATGTGCCAGCGTGCGCCATGCGGGGACGAGCCGGCGAAGAACGTGCGCGCGGCCGCCTCGAGCTGCGCGGCGCGCGGCGCCTCCCGGCTCGCCGGCAACTGTGCATGCCGGCCGCTGAACAGCCGGTTCAGGTCGTCGTCGAGATAGCGCTCGCCCGCGCGCATCGCCGGTACGTTGCCGAGCACGACGAGCAGCCGGCACGCGAGCGGCAGCGCGCCCGTGCCGACGTCGCGCACGAGCATCGACAACAGCTCGATCGGCGCGGTCTCGTCGCCATGCACGCCGGCCGACACGAGCACGCTCGCGCGCGCCGCGTCGCTCGCCGCCGGTTCGAACGCGAGCAGCCCGTCGCCGGGCCAGTGCCAGCGCACCGCG
>NZ_KV786884.1:0-25491 GCF_001806955.1 Burkholderia sp. HMSC10F09 | reverse complement strand
CGCCGGGTTCGCGCGCTGCGCCTGCGCGGGCGCGGCCTGCTGCATCGGCTGCTGCGCGGGCGGCGTGGCCTGCCGCTGCGTGACGGTGGAGTTCTGGCGCCCGAAGCTGCGCCCGCCGCCCATGCGCTTCGCTTCCGCATCGAGCGATGCGAACGTGCCTGCCGTGAGCAGGCCGACCATCAGCAGCGTGCCGACCCGTCGAGCCCACGGCTTCGACGGCTTGCTACGGTTGAACAACGATCGCGATTCGGACATCAGCTTCTCCAGATGTAAGACAAATGTATGGAAAGAACCCCTTAGTACTTGGTTCCGAGGTGTAAAGCTACCACGCCACCTGACAAATTGTAATATTTGACGGCGTCGAGGCCCGCTTGTTCCATCATCGTCTTCAGCGTGTCCTGATCCGGGTGCATCCGGATAGATTCGGCAAGATACCTGTAACTGTCGGCATCTTTCGCGAACTTGTCGCCAAGCCACGGTAATACTTTGAAAGAATACAAATCGTACGCTTTTTTCAGCGGCTCCCACACTTTCGAGAATTCCAGCACCATCACGCGGCCGCCCGGCTTCGCCACGCGGCGCATCTCGGCCAGCGCGACGTCCTTGTGCGTCATGTTGCGCAGCCCGAACGCGACCGTGACGACGTCGAAGTAGTTGTCCGGAAAGGGAATTTTCTCCGCGTCGCAAAGCAGCGACGGCGTCACGATGCCCTTGTCGAGCAGCCGGTCGCGGCCGACGCGCAGCATCGATTCGTTGATGTCCGTGTGCCAGACTTCGCCCGTCGGGCCGGCCGCCTTCGCGAACGCCTTCGTCAGGTCGCCGGTGCCGGCCGCGATGTCGAGCACCTTGTAGCCGGGCCGCACGTTCGCCTGCGCGATCGTGAACGCCTTCCACGCGCGGTGCATGCCGGCCGACATCAGATCGTTCATTAGGTCGTAGTTGTTCGCGACCGAATGGAACACGCCCGCCACTTTCTTCGCTTTATCGGTTTCCTCGACGGTTTCGAAGCCGAAGTGGGTTTTGCTCATCGCGTTGATCCTCAGTAAATGGCAAGACGGCGCCGAACGGGCGCCGTCGATTTCAGTGGCAGTGGCCGTGCGGCGCGCTCGCCGCCGGCATCGGCGCATCGCGATCGATGCCCGCCGCCTTCAGTTTGTCGAAATAGTCGCGCCACAGCGCATCCTGCTGCGTCGCCAGTTCGTACAGCAGATCCCAGGAATAGATGCCGGTCGAATGGCCGTCGGAGAAGGTCGGCTGCAGCGCGTAGTTGCCCACGCCCTCCAGCGCGGTGATCGTCACCTCGCGCTTGCCCGTCTGCAGCGTCTCCTGGCCGGGCCCGTGGCCGCGCACCTCGGCCGACGGCGAATAGACGCGCATCAGCTCGAACGGGATCCGGTAGTTCTCTCCGTTCGGGTACTGCAATTCGAGCACACGCGACACCGCGTGTACGACGACGCCGGACGGAATCGGCGTCGTGGAAGTCAAACCGCTCATGGTTGCCTCGGATCGTTCGTTCGTTGGATTTCCTCGCGCACCGCATTGTGCAGCAGCGACGCCTGCGCCGCGCGCGTGCGCAGCAGCGCCTCGGACACGCTGCGCTGGCGCGGCGCCCAGACCGGCTGCGGATAGTGCGCGTCGTTCGAGAAGCGCGGGATCACGTGCCAGTGCACGTGCGGGACCATGTTGCCGAGGCTCGCGAGATTCACCTTGTTCGGCTGCATCACGCGGCGCACCGCGCGCTCGACCGCGTAGACGACGCGCATCAGATGTGCCCGCTCGTCGTCGCCGAGATCCGAGAACTCGGCGACGTGCGCGCCCCAGATCACCCGGCAGAAGCCCGGGTAGTCGTGCTCGCCCGTCGCGAGGACGACGCGCAGCCGCTCGTCCTGCCACAGCACTTCGCCGCCGTCTTCACGGCAAAACACGCATTCCATCGTCGCTCCCATGTGGGCGAACGCCGGCACGATCGTGCCGGCGCCCGCTCATCCCAAGCCCGGTCGGGCGGTCTTCATCCCCGCATTAGACCAGTACGCGCTCGATCCCGCCATTGTTCGCGCGTGCGACATAGTCGACCATCCAGTTCTCGCCGAGCACCTGGCGCGCGATCTCGACGACGATGTAATCGGCTTCGAGGTTTGCGTCCTCGCTGTAGCGCGACAACCCCTGCAGACAGGACGGGCAGCTCGTCAGGATCTTCACGTCGGGGCCGTTCGCCGGCGCGGCGACGGCGGCCGCCGCCGGTTCCGCCGCGCTCGCGACGACCGGAATGCTGCGCAGCTTCGCGGCGCCCTTGCGGATTTCCTCTTCCTTGCGGAAGCGGACCTGCGTCGACACGTCCGGGCGCGTAACCGCCAGCGTGCCCGACTCGCCGCAGCAGCGGTCGTTCTTCTCGATCTTGTAGCCGTCTTTCTCCGAGCCCATCAGCTCGTTGACGAGCTTCACCGGGTCCATCGTCTTGATCGGCGTGTGGCACGGATCGTGGTACATGTAGCGCGTGCCCGTCACGCCGTCGAGCTTCATGCCCTTCTCGAGCAGGAACTCGTGGATGTCGATGATGCGGCAGCCCGGGAAGATCTTGTCGAATTCATAGCCTGCGAGCTGGTCGTAGCAGGTGCCGCACGACACGACCACCGTCTTGATGTCGAGGTAGTTCAGCGTGTTCGCGACGCGGTGGAACAGCACGCGGTTGTCGGTGACGATCTTCTCGGCCTTGTCGTACTGGCCCGCGCCGCGCTGCGGATAGCCGCAGCACAGGTAGCCCGGCGGCAGCACCGTCTGCACGCCGGCTTCCCACAGCATCGCCTGCGTCGCGAGACCGACCTGCGAGAACAGGCGCTCGGAGCCGCAGCCCGGGAAGTAGAACACCGCTTCCGAATCGACGGTCGTCGTCTTCGGGTTGCGGATGATCGGCACGATCTTGTTGTCCTCGATGTCGAGCAGCGCGCGCGCCGTCTTCTTCGGCAGGTTGCCCGGCATCTTCTTGTTGACGAAGTGGATCACCTGCTCGACCGCGGGCGGCTTGCCGGTCGTCGCCGGCGGATGCTGCGTCTGCTTCGTCACGACCTTCTTCAGCATGTCGTTCGCGAAGCGCTGCACCTTGTAGCCGACGCCCATCATCACGCTGCGCGCGACGTTGATCGTCTGCGGATTGGTCGCGTTCAGGAAGAACATGCCCGCCGCATTGCCGGCATTGAACTTCTTCTTGCCCATCTTGCGCAACAGGTTGCGCATGTTCATCGTCACGTCGCCGAAGTCGATCTTCACCGGGCACGGCGTCGCGCACTTGTGGCAGACCGTGCAGTGATCGGCCACGTCGTTGAACTCGTCCCAGTGCTTGATCGAGACGCCGCGGCGCGTCTGCTCTTCGTACAGGAACGCCTCGACGAGCAGCGAGGTCGCGAGGATCTTGTTGCGCGGGCTGTACAGCAGGTTCGCGCGCGGCACGTGCGTCGCGCACACCGGCTTGCACTTGCCGCAGCGCAGGCAGTCCTTCACCGAATCGGCGATCGCGCCGATGTCCGACTGCTGCATGATCAGCGACTCGTAGCCCATCAGCCCGAAGCTCGGCGTATAGGCGTTGCGCAGATCGGCGCCGTCGAGCAGCTTGCCCTTGTTGAAGCGGCCGTTCGGATCGACGCGCTGCTTGTAGGCGCGGAATTCGGCGATCTCGTCGTCGGTCAGGAACTCGAGCTTCGTGATGCCGATGCCGTGCTCGCCGGAAATCACGCCGTCGAGCGAGCGCGCGAGCGTCATGATGCGCGCGACCGCGGCGTGCGCGTCCTGCAGCATCTCGTAGTTGTCGGAGTTGACCGGGATGTTGGTGTGGACGTTGCCGTCGCCCGCGTGCATGTGCAGCGCGACGAACACGCGGCCGCGCAGCACGCGCTTGTGGATCGCCTGCGCTTCGTCGAGGATCGGCTTGAATGCGCCGCCGTTGAAGATCGCGCGCAGCTCCGCGCGGATCTCCTGCTTCCACGAGATGCGCACCGTACGATCCTGCGTGACGTGGAACAGCGTCGCGCCCGGCTGTTCGTCCGCGCGATCCGCGAATTTCTCCGCGAGCGCTTCGTAGCCGAGCTGCACGAGATAGTGCTGCGCCTCGCGCAGCGGCTGGTCGAGCCGGTCGCGCACGAACTCCCAGCGCGCGCGCACGCGCCTGAGCAGCTCGAGCGCCTGCTGCACGCGGTCTTCCAGCAGCTCCGCGCTCGGGATCTCGTTCGCGTCGTCGGTCTTGCCGAGCGGCAAATTGCCGCCGCGGAAGAACGCTTCGAGCGCGTCGACGAGCTGCAGCTTGTTCTTCAGCGAGAGCTCGATGTTGATCCGCTCGATGCCGTCGGTGTACTCGCCCATCCGGTTCAGCGGGATCACGACGTCTTCGTTGATCTTGAACGCGTTCGTGTGCTTCGCGATCGCGGCCGTGCGGCTGCGGTCGAGCCAGAAGCGCTTGCGCGCCTCCGCGCTGACCGCGACGAAGCCCTCGCCGCTCTTGCCGTTCGCCATCCGGATCACTTCGGACGTCGCGTGCGCGACTGCATCGGCATCGTCGCCGACGATGTCGCCGATCAGCACCATCTTCGGGAACGCGTTGCGCTTGCTCTTCGTCGCATAGCCGACCGCGCGCAGGTAGCGCTCGTCGAGATGCTCGAGGCCGGCCAGGATCGCGCCGCCCTGCTTCGACGTCTCGAACAGGTAGTCCTTGATCTCGACGATGCTCGGGATCGCCTCGCGCGCCTGACCGAAGAATTCGAGGCATACGGTGCGCGTATGCGCGGGCATCTTGTGCAGCACCCAGCGCGCGGACGTGATCAGTCCGTCGCAGCCTTCCTTCTGCACGCCCGGCAGACCCGCGAGGAACTTGTCCGTCACGTCCTTGCCGAGCCCCTCCTTGCGGAAGCGGCGGCCTTCGATCTCGAGCATCTCGGTGCGCAGCAGCTTCTCGCCCGGCGCGTACGCGCCGTCGAACCACTTCAGCTCGAAGCGCGCGACTGCGATGTCGTGGATCTTGCCCTGGTTGTGCTCGAGACGCGTGACTTCGAGCCAGTTGCCGTCCGGGTCGACCATCCGCCACCACGCGAGGTTGTCGAGCGCGGTGCCCCACAGCACGGCCTTCTTGCCGCCCGCGTTCATCGCGACGTTGCCGCCGATGCACGATGCGTCGAGCGAGGTCGGATCGACGGCGAACACATAGCCGGCCGCCTCGGCTGCCTCGGTCACGCGGCGCGTGACGACGCCCGCGCCGGAGAAGATCGTCGGCACCTTGTGCGGCACGCCCGGCAGCTCGGTGAGCTCGACCGCGCCGAGCTGCTCGAGCTTCTCGGTGTTGATCACCGCGGAAAACGGCGTGAGCGGCACCGCGCCGCCCGTATAGCCCGTGCCGCCGCCGCGCGGAATCACGGTCAGGCCGAGCTCGAAGCAGGCCTTCACGAGACCGGCGATTTCGGCTTCGGTGTCGGGCGTCAGCACGACGAACGGATATTCGACGCGCCAGTCGGTCGCGTCGGTCACGTGCGATACGCGCGAAAGCCCGTCGAAGCGGATGTTGTCCTTCTGCGTGCAGCGGCCGAGCGTCTTGGTCGCGCGGCGGCGCAGGTCGGCCATCTTGTCGAATTCGTCTGCAAATTCGTCGACGGCGCGCTGCGCGGCGGCTTCGAGCATCTCGACGCGCGCCGCGCGTTCGCGGCCCGCTTCGTCGTGATGCTCGGTCAGATCGGCGCGGCGGCGTTTGCCGATTTCGGTCAGACGGTGGTTCAGCGCCTCGATCAGCAGCGCGCGGCGCTTCGGATTGTCGAGCAGGTCGTCCTGCAGGTACGGGTTGCGGCGCACGACCCAGATGTCGCCGAGCACTTCGTAGAGCATGCGCGCCGAGCGGCCGGTGCGGCGTTCCGCGCGCAGCTCGTCGAGCACCGCCCACGCCTCTTCGCCGAGCAGGCGGATCACGATCTCGCGATCCGAGAACGACGTGTAGTTATAGGGAATCTCGCGCAGACGGGGCGCGGGGTCGGCGGCGACGGCGGCGGCCGCGCCATGCGGATCGAAAACTTGTGGTGCGTTCATGTTCGGACGACTCGGAGGGCCGATACACCGTGCACGGGCGTCGGCAAGCGCGTGGGCGCAATCTTGGGGAAATCTGTTCTATTGCCAGGCGCGCGACGATCTCGCTGCGGGCCGGAACGGGTCGGGACTCGCCGCCCCGGGCCGGCACCCTGCGTCGGACCGGTGCCCGCGCAGATGCGCAGTGCCGGATCGACCGGGCCTGGCGGCACTCGGAGCCATCAGCACGATCGCGCGCGGCGCGCATGCCGTTCCGCCGCGGGGCTAGCTGCGCGCGGCGTCGGCTTCAACGGGGCGATCCGAGGGTGCCTCTGCATCTTCCGATCCTTGATTCAAAACGGAATTCTAACCCATGATCGCGCGACGCGTGGCACGCCGGACAGCGCGTGGGGATATCGCGGCAACCCGCGCCGGACGTGGCTCGCCGCGATTTCGCACGCCCATTCGCCGCCCGGCCGGTCGGTAACCGCCCGGTTAAATCGGTAAAAACGACGGTCGTGCCGAAAAACCGCGCGGCCCACCCGCGCCGATCGGGCACGCCCGGCGCCGCGTTTGCGTGCAGGCGGACCCTTGGCGCTATCATTGACCCTTTACCGTCCGCTTCCGCACCGCACGCGAGCATCCATGGCCTCCCACGATTACCTGAAGAAAATCCTGACCGCGCGCGTCTACGACGTCGCGTTCGAGACCGAACTCGAACCGGCCCGCAACCTGTCCGCGCGACTGCGCAACCCCGTGTACCTGAAGCGCGAGGACAACCAGCCGGTGTTCTCGTTCAAGCTGCGCGGCGCATACAACAAGATGGCGCACATTCCCGCCGATGCGCTCGCGCGCGGCGTGATTACCGCATCGGCCGGCAATCACGCGCAGGGCGTCGCATTCTCGGCGGCCCGGATGGGCGTGAAGGCCGTGATAGTCGTGCCCGTCACGACGCCGCAGGTGAAGGTCGACGCGGTGCGCGCGCACGGCGGCCCGGGCGTCGAGGTGATCCAGGCCGGCGAATCGTACAGCGATGCGTACGCGCACGCGCTCAAGGTGCAGGAAGAACGCGGCCTCACGTTCGTGCACCCGTTCGACGATCCGTACGTGATCGCCGGTCAGGGCACGATCGCGATGGAGATCCTGCGCCAACACCAGGGTCCGATCCACGCGATCTTCGTGCCGATCGGCGGCGGCGGGCTCGCGGCGGGCGTCGCCGCGTACGTGAAGGCCGTGCGTCCGGAGATCAAGGTGATCGGCGTGCAGGCCGAGGATTCGTGCGCGATGGCGCAGTCGCTGCAGGCCGGCAAGCGCGTCGAGCTCGCCGAGGTCGGCCTGTTCGCGGACGGCACCGCGGTGAAGCTCGTCGGCGAGGAAACTTTCCGGCTCTGCAAGGAATATCTCGACGGCGTCGTGACCGTCGATACCGACGCGCTCTGTGCGGCGATCAAGGACGTGTTCCAGGACACGCGCAGCGTGCTCGAGCCGTCGGGCGCGCTCGCGGTGGCCGGCGCGAAGCTCTATGCGGAACGCGAAGGCATCGAGAACCAGAAGCTCGTCGCCGTCACGTCGGGCGCGAACATGAACTTCGACCGGATGCGCTTCGTCGCCGAACGCGCGGAGGTCGGCGAGGCGCGCGAGGCCGTGTTCGCCGTCACGATTCCCGAGGAGCGCGGCAGCTTCAAGCGCTTCTGCTCGCTCGTCGGCGACCGCAACGTGACCGAGTTCAACTACCGGATCGCCGATGCGCAGTCCGCGCACATCTTCGTCGGCGTGCAGATCCGTCGCCGCGGCGAATCGGCCGACATCGCCGCGAACTTCGAGTCGCACGGCTTCAAGACGGCCGACCTCACGCACGACGAGCTGTCGAAGGAGCATATCCGCTACATGGTCGGCGGCCGCTCGCCGCTCGCGCTCGACGAGCGGCTGTTCCGCTTCGAATTTCCCGAACGGCCGGGCGCGCTGATGAAGTTCCTGTCGTCGATGGCGCCGGACTGGAACATCAGCCTGTTCCACTACCGCAACCAGGGCGCGGACTACAGCTCGATCCTCGTCGGGCTGCAGGTGCCACAGGCCGATCATGCCGAGTTCGAACGCTTCCTCGCGGCGCTCGGCTATCCGTATGTCGAAGAGAGCGCCAATCCGGCGTATCGCCTCTTCCTGTCGTAAAGGCACTGCCATGAATCCCGAACATTCCCCGCTCGGCAAAGCGACCGTCTACGCATCGCAGTACGACGCGTCGCTGCTGTTTCCGATCCCGCGTGCGGGCGCGCGCGAGCAGATCGGCATTACGTCCGCGCTGCCGTTCTTCGGCACCGACATCTGGAACGCATACGAACTGTCGTGGCTGAACGCGCGCGGCAAGCCGCAGGTCGCGGTCGCGACGTTCTACGTGCCGGCCGAATCGCCGAACATCGTCGAGTCGAAATCGTTCAAGCTCTATCTCGGCTCGTTCGCGCAGTCGAAGTTCGACTCCGTGGACGCGGTGCGCGACGTGCTCAAGCGCGACGTGTCGGCCGCGTGCGGCGCGAGCGTGTCGGTGCAGCTCGTGTCGCCGCACGACTTCGGCAAGCTCGAGATGGACGAGCTCGACGGCTTGTCGCTCGACCGGCTCGATCTCGATGCCGACGTGTACGAACCCGATCCGTCGCTGCTGTCGGCGGCGGAGGACGAAGCGCCGGTCGAAGAGACGCTCGTGTCGGATCTGCTGAAGTCGAACTGCCCGGTCACCGGCCAGCCGGACTGGGGCAGCGTACAGATTCACTACGTCGGGCCGCAGATCGACCACGCGGGGCTGCTGCGCTACATCATCTCGTTTCGCAATCACACGGGCTTTCACGAGCAGTGCGTCGAGCGGATCTTTCTCGACATCATGCATCGCTGCAAGCCGGTGAAGCTGGCCGTGTATGCGCGGTATACGCGCCGCGGCGGGCTCGACATCAATCCGTTCCGGACCAACTACAACCAGCCGATGCCGGACAACGCGCGCACGGCGCGGCAGTAAGGGCCGGTGAAGGGCCAAACGAAACAGCCCGGTCGAATCGACCGGGCTGTTTTCATTTCACCGCGACAAATTTCACTGCGACAACCGCCCGCCGCCTTACTTCGCCGGCGCCTTGTACGCGATGCAGTCGACCTCGACCTTGCAATCGATGACCATGCTCGACTGCACGCACGCGCGTGCCGGCGGATGCTCGCCGAAGTACGAGATGAATACCTTGTTGAACGACGCGAAATCGCGCGCGTCGTCGAGCCACACGCCGCAGCGCACGACGTGCTCGAGGCCGTAGCCGGCTTCCTTCAGGATCGCGATCATGTTCTCGATCGCCTGCTTCGACTGCGTGACGATCCCGCCTTCGACGACTTCGCCGTTCACCATCGGCGTCTGGCCCGACACGTACAGCCAGCCGTCGGCCTCGACCGCGCGCGCGAACGGCATCACCTGACCGCCCGTCCCCTTCGCCTCGCCTACGCCATATCGCTTCATCGTTTCACTCCTGTTTCAGTTCCGTTTCGGTTGCAAATGCGCGCGCCGCGAACGGCGCGCGTGAAATGACAGCCACCGGCGCCGCGCTCAGAACGCGGCATCCGCGCTCGCCTGCGCGCGTTCTCCGCGCGCGACGAAGCCGCCCGCGCGTTCGCCGGTCGGCCGGCCGTTTTCGTAGGTCAGCACGCCATTCACCCAGACCGCGTCGATCCCGTGCGCGGGCTGTTGCGGCTTGTCGAACGTCGCGGCGTCGATCACGCGCGCCGGATCGAACAGCACGAGATCCGCGTGGTAGCCGACTTGCACCTCGCCGCGGCGCGCAAGCCCGAAGCGGCGCGCGGACAGCGACGTCATCTTGCGGATCGCCTCCTCGAGCGGCAGCAGGTTCGTGTCGCGCACGTAATGGCCGAGCACGCGCGGGAACGCGCCCCACAGCCGCGGATGCGGCAGCGGATCGTTCGGCAGTCCGTCCGAGCCGACCATCGTCGCCGGATGCGAGAGGATCCGGCGCACGTCGTCTTCGGACATGTTGTGGTACACGGCGCCCGCCGGGCGGATCCGCTGCGCGGCCTCCTGCTCGGTGACGCCCCAGTCGGCAGCAATCGCCTTCAGCAGCTTGCCCGCGACTTCCGGATGCGGCTCCGACCACGTGATCGTGATGTCGATGTCGCCCGTCACCTGCTTCAGGTCGAGCGTCGACGAGCTGCGGCTGTACGGATAGCAGTCGCAGCCGACCGGCTGATAGCGGCGCGCGCCTTCGAGCGACGCGAGCACTTCGGTGCTGCGCCCCCAGTTCGACGGGCCCGCGCATTTCAGATGCGAGATCACGACCGGCACGCGTGCATGGCGGCCGACCTGGTAGGCCTCGTCCATCGCGTCGAGGATCGCGTCGAACTCGGTGCGCATGTGCGTCGTGTACAGCGCGCCCGCATTCGCGAGCGGCTCGGCGAGCGCCATCACTTCCTCGGTCGGGGCCGCGAACGCGGAGCCGTACGCGAGGCCCGACGACAATCCGAGCGCGCCGTTCGCGAGCGCTTCCTCGAGCTGCGTGCGCATCGCGGCAATCTCGGTGTCGGTCGCCGCGCGATCGAGGCGGTCCATCTGGTTGTTGCGCAGCGCCGTATGCCCGATCAGCGCCGCGACGTTCACCGCCGGCCGTGCATCGTTGACGGCCGCGACATAGTCGGCGAAGGTCGGATAGCGAAACGCGTCGCGATCGCCGAGCAGGTTCATCGGATCGGGCGGCTCGCCCGCGAGCGTCACCGGCGACGCGCTGATCCCGCAGTTGCCGACGATCACGGTCGTCACGCCCTGCGAAATCTTCGGCAGCATCTCCGGCGCGCGGATCACGTGCGTGTCGTCGTGCGTGTGAACGTCGACGAAGCCCGGCGCGAGCGCACGGCCGTTCGCATCGACGACGGTTTCCGCGAGCCAGTTCGACAGGTTGCCGATCGCCGCGATCATGCCGTTGCGGATCGCGACGTCGCGCGTGACGGGCGGCGCGCCGGTCCCGTCGTACAGTTGCGCGCCGACGATCAGCGTATCGGCGGCTTCGGGATGCGAATGCATGGTCAGTCTCCTACCGGTTGACGGTCGCCGCCGCCGCGATGCGCGTCGAGCGCATGCTTGATACGGCGCAGCGATTCCCGGCCCGCATCGCCGAGCCGCAGCGCGACCCCCGTCACGAGCACGTCGATCGCCATCATCATCGCGTAGCGCGACGTCGACGGCTTGTAAATGAAATCGGTCTCGAAGGCGACGACCGGAATCAGGTGGTCGGCCAGCTTCGCGAGCGGCGACGCGGGCGCGGTGATCGCAATCAGTGTCGCGCCGTAGCGTTTCGCGAGCCGGCAGTTCTCGAGCAGCTCGGGCACGCGGCCGCTCACCGACAGCGCGACGACGACTGCGTCGCGCGACAACGTGGCCGACACCATCCGCTGCAGCAGGCTGTCCTGATACGTCGCGACCGGCCGCCCGAAACGCACGAGCCGAAAGCGCAGCTCGTCGGCCAGCGCGGTCGAGCCGCCGCCCTGCCCGTAGACGTAGATCATCTTCGCGCCGACGAGCCGGTCGGCCGCGGCGTCGAACGACGCGTTGCGCAGCAACTGGTGGTTGTGCGCGAGCGCGACGCGGATCTCGTCGTAGACGACCGTCGCCGGGTTCGCGTCTTCTTCGGCTGGCACCTGCTCGGCAGGCACGAGAAAGCGCCGGCCGACGGCTGCCGCCTGCGCGACGAGCAGCTTCAGTTCGCGCACGTCGCGACAGCCGACCGCCTTCGCGAAGCGCGTGACCGTCGCGACGCTCACGCCGGTGTCGCGCGCAAGCGCGCCGATGCTCGCATGCGCGGCGCGCGCGAGATCGGCGAGGATGAATTCGGCGACCTTGCGCTCGGCGTCGCGCAGCTCGGGCGCGCATTCGGCAATGCGCGCGACGATGTCGAGGACGGGCTGCGCGACCGACGCCGATTCCGGCGTGGCCGCGCGCGACGCGGAACGGACAGCGCGCGTATTCATCTGCGGAAACGGGGATAAGGGTTCATGTTACTAAATAACATCACCGCGCCGATGCTACTTTCTGTACCATCTGACTGTCAACTTCAGTGCAATGCATAGTGATGATGGAGCCGGATGACATGAAAGTTACAAACTATCAGGAACCGACGATCGATCCTTTCGGCAAGGGCCTCGGCAACCTGCCGGGCGCGAGCGTGCCGCTCGACGAGGCCGGCCGCCTCGAATGGAATCTGCTTGCGGAAGACATCAGCCTGCCGGCCGCGGTGCTGTACGAGGAGCGCATCGAGCACAACCTGAACTGGATGCAGGCGTTTGTCCAGCAGTATGGCGTGCAGTTCGCGCCGCACGGCAAGACGACGATGGCGCCGCAACTGTTCCGTCGCCAGCTCGCCGCCGGCGCATGGGGCATCACGCTCGCGACCGCGCACCAGACGCAGGCCGCCTATCACGGCGGCGTGCGCCGCGTGCTGCTCGCCAACCAGCTGGTCGGCCGCCAGAACATGACGATCATCGCGGCGCTGTTGTCCGACCCCGACTTCGAATTCTTCTGCTGCGTCGATTCGGCCGACAACGTCGATCAGCTCGGCCGCTTCTTCGGCGCCGCGAACAAGTCGCTGAACGTGCTGCTCGAGCTCGGCGTGCCGGGCGGTCGCACCGGCGTGCGCGATGCCGCGCAGCGCAAGGCCGTGCTCGACGCGCTCGCGCGCTATCCCGATACGTTGAAGCTCGCCGGCATCGAACTGTACGAAGGCGTGCTGAAGGAGGAAGGCGAGATCCGCGCGTTCCTGCAGGACGCGGTCGCGCTGACGCGCGAGCTCGCGGCCGCCGGCCGCTTCGCGCGCACGCCGGCGATCCTGTCCGGCGCGGGCTCGGCGTGGTACGACGTGGTCGCCGAGGAATTCGCGAAGGCCTCCGACGCAGGCTTCGCGGAAGTCGTGCTGCGGCCCGGCTGCTACCTCACGCACGACGTCGGCATCTACAAGAAGGCGCAGACGGACGTGTTCGCGCGCAACCCGATCGCGCGCAAGATGGGCGAAGGGCTGCTTCCCGCGCTGCAGCTGTGGGCATACGTGCAGTCGGTGCCGGAGCCCGACCGCGCGATCGTCGCGCTCGGCAAGCGCGACGCCGCGTTCGACGCGGGGCTGCCCGAGCCGGCGCGCCACTTCCGCCCCAGCCGCGACAGCGCACCGCGCGACGTCGCTGCGAGCGAAGGCTGGGCCGTCACGGGCATGATGGATCAGCACGCCTACCTGCAGATTCCGCCCGGCGCGGACGTGAAGGTCGGCGACATGGTCGCGTTCGACATCTCGCACCCGTGTCTGACCTTCGACAAGTGGCGTCAGTTGCTCGTCCTCGATCCGCAATTCCGCGTGACGGGCGTGATCGAAACGTTCTTCTGACGTACCGCGCGATGCGCCCCGCCGCGATGCGGGGCGTACCGACGCGCGCCCCCTTGTCACGCGCGCGTCGAGCTGCCGGAGTACACTGCGCTTTCGCCCTCGCGGCCGCTTGCGGCCGCTTGAGCGCGCCTCGACGTTTCTTCAATGGAGAAAGCCATGGCAGCGAAGAAGATCCTGTTCCTGACCGGCGATTTCGCCGAAGACTACGAAACGATGGTGCCGTTCCAGGCGCTGCAGGCGGTCGGCCATCACGTCGACGCCGTATGCCCGGGCAAGCGCGCCGGCGACAAGGTCAAGACCGCGATCCACGATTTCGAGGGCGACCAGACCTACACCGAGAAGCCCGGCCACCAGTTCACGCTGAATGCGACGTTCGACGACGTCGACGCGTCGCGCTACGACGCGCTCGCGATCGCGGGCGGCCGCGCGCCGGAATACCTGCGCCTCGATCCGAACGTGATCGCGCTCGTGCGCGCCTTCGCCGAAGCCGGCAAGCCGATCGCCGCGATCTGTCACGCCGCGCAACTGCTGGCGGCCGCCGACGTGATTCGCGGCAAGCGCATCTCGGCCTATCCGGCCTGCGCGCCCGAGGTCAAGCTCGCCGGCGGCGAATATGCGGACATTCCGGTCGATGCGGCGGTCACCGACGCGCCGTTCGTCACCGCACCCGCATGGCCCGCGCATCCGGCCTGGCTGTCGCAGTTCCTTGCACTGCTGGGCACGCGCATCGAGCTGTAAGCGGTCGCGCAAACCGATAGATCCGATGAAATGAAGCGCCGCCGGCGGCGGCGCGCGACGAGTTGCCGGCGTGGCGTGCCGGCCCGTCGACCGTAGCGGCAGCGTCGCCGCCGCACGCGCGCGTTCAGCGCTCCACGACCGTCGAGCCGACGTCCGCGATCTTCGACTCGAGCATGGCCAGCGCACCCGACAGCGCATTGAGCACGTCGTCCGGCACCTGCGCCATCGTCCGCTCGAGAAACGCCTTGCGGCGCGGCAGGCACGCGTCGAATGCCGCGCGGCCGGCCTCGGTCAGCGTCACGTTCGTCACGCGGTTGTCGCGCGCGTCGGCTTCGCGCTCGATCCAGCCGAGCGCATCGAGCGACTTCAGCTGACGCGTCAGCGCGCCCGGATCGATGCGCAGCACTTCGACGAGCCGCTTCTGCGACGAATGGCCGCCCATCGTATGCAGCGCGACCATGATCCGCCAGCGTGGCATCGGCTGCCCGACGTGCGTTTCGAATGCGGTCATGAACGCGCGATACGTGCGTCCGAATTGCTGCAAGATCGCGACGCGGTCCTGTTCTTCCATGCGCTGAATTCGTTTCCGGTCAATCGGTCAATCGGCCGCGACATGCGGCTCGATCTTGCGCCGCAACGCGATGGGCGGCACGCGGCGGCACTGCCACACCGAATACACGGCGACGACGGCCGCCATCGCGACGCCCAGATGAATCGCACCGACGAGCGATTCGCGGGCCGCTTCCAGCAGCAGCGCGCCATTATGCCCGGCGCGCGTCAGTTCCGCGACCAGCCCGCCCTGCGCGGCGCGATCGATCAGGATCTGCGGATCGGCGAGCCGCGCATGCCACTGCAGCGCGTGATCGGCGGCGAGCGCATCGTGCACGCCGCTCGAATACATCTGGTTGACGAGCGTGCCTGTCAGCGCCGTACCGATCATCCCGCCGACCATGCGCAGCGACTGCAGCAGCGCGGTCGCGATCCCGAGATGCTGGCGGCCGGCCGTCTGCTGCGCGAATACAGTGAGGTTCGGCAGCACGAAACCGAGGCCGATGCCGCCGGCCACCATCAGCGCCATCAGCACCCACGTCGGCGTGGTGTGCGTCGAGACGACGATGCCCGCGCACGCGATCGCGAACAGCACGAAGCCGACGTGCAGCATCGCGTTCGGCTGGCGGATGCGCGTGACGACGCGCCCGTTCATGATGCTGCCGATCGTGATGAACACGACGAGGGGCGTGATCACGAGCCCCGCCTCCTTCGGCGACATCCCGAAGCCGCCCTGGAACAGCAGCGGCGCGTAGAACAGCAGCGAGAACATCGCGAAACCCGCGAGGATGGCGAGCACGAACAGCGCCGACAACGCACGGTTCGCGAACATGTCGAACGGCAAAATCGGCTGCGCGCAGCGCTTTTCCCAATGCCACAGGCCTACACCGGCCGCGACCGCGACGACGAGCAGCAGCGTCGCCCAGCTCGCGATTCCGTATTTCGGCAGCCATTCGACGAACAGCTGCAGCGCGCCGAGCGACGCCGCGATCAGCAGTGCGCCGGGCCAGTCGAGCCGCATCTTGCTCTCGTGCTCGACCTGGCGCAGATGCGGCAGGTAGCGCCACACGAAGACCAGCGACAGCAGACCGACCGGCAGATTCACGTAGAAGACCGAGCGCCAGCCGAAGGTCTGCGTCAGCACGCCGCCGAGCGACGGCCCGACCGCGTTCGCGATCCCGAATGCGGAGCTCATCAGCACCTGCCAGCGCAGCCGCACGACGGAATCGGGAAACAAGTCCGGAATGCACGCGAACGCGGTGCCGACCAGCATCCCGCCGCCGATGCCCTGCAGCCCGCGCGCGAGCACGAGGTAGAGCATGTCGTTGGCCATGCCGCACAGCACGGAGGCGCCGGTGAACACGACGATCGACGCGATGACGAACGGCTTGCGGCCGTAGTAGTCGCCGAGGCGGCCGAAGATCGGCACGGTGATCACGGAACTGAGCAGATACGAGGTGGCGACCCACGCATAGAGGTCGAACCCTCTGAGTTCGGCGACGATGGTCGGCAGCGCGGTACCGACGACCGTCTGGTCGAGTGCGACCAGCATCGTGACGAACGAGATTCCGATCATCGCCAGCAGCGACTCGCGAAACGGCAGGACTTGCCCGCTCGAATGGTGGGCGGCAGTATGGACGGCCATTTTTTGTTGGTGCAACGTTTGACGGGTCAAACAATCTCGAAATTGTAGCACGCAGGAGTACCCTAGGCCGACGACGGTCGCCTTTCCGCCGGCCGCCAAGGAGAATGATGGAACCGATTTCAATCACGCCCGACGCGGCGCCGCTCTCACCGCAGGATCGCGACGCGCTGCGGCGCGCGAAACAGGTGCTGGAAAGCCCGTCGCTGACGATGAAGCTGACCGGCGTGCTCGGCGCGCCGGTCGAGAAGATGATCGCCAGATTGCCGGATTTCGCGACCGGCAAGATCAACGACGCGACGCAGCTCGCGCTGCGCAAATGTCTGAACATCGCGCTGCGCACGCTCGGCAAGCCGCCGGCGCCGGACGCCGAGCCCGACAAGCCGAGCAACCTGCTGCACAAGCTCGCGGTCGCGACGACGGGCGCGGCGGGCGGCGCGTTCGGCTTCCTCGCGCTGCCGGTCGAACTGCCGGTGACGACCACGCTGATCTTCCGCTCGGTGTGCGACATTGCGCGCAGCGAGGGCGAGGATCTGACGTCCGTCGATACGCAGCTGCAGTGCCTCGCGGTGCTCGGGATGGGCGGCAATCCGGACAAGGATGCCGAAGACGCCGATCTCGGCTACTTCGTGCTGCGCGGCGCGCTCGCACAGGCGATCTCGAAGGCGTCGCAGGACATCGCGACGAAGGGGCTCGCCGCGCATAGCTCGGCGGCGGTGTTCAAGCTCGTGCAGGCCGTCGCGTCGCGCTTCTCGGTCCAGGTGACCGAGCAGATGGCGGCGAAATCGGTGCCGGCGATCGGCGCGGTGCTCGGCGCGACCGTCAACACGCTGTTCATCGATCACTTCCAGCAGATGGCGCACGGCCACTTCACCGTGCGCCGGCTCGAACGCAAGTACGGCACCGAGGTCGTGCAGGCCGCCTATCAGGCGATCGACGGCTCGCCGACGCGCTGAACCGCGCGCTCGACCGCCACGCGGCGCAGGAACGCGGCCGCGCGATCGAGCGCGTCGCGCGACTCCGGCAACATCGGCGTGTACAGCTGCCACACGTGCGGCATGCCCGGCCAGATTTCGATCTCGACCGGCACGCCGGCGGCCCTCGCCTTGTCGGCGACGCGACGCGAGTCGTCGAGCAGCACCTCGGTACTGCCGACCTGAATGTAGAGCGGCGGCAAGCCCGAGAAATCCGCGTAGAGCGGCGATGCGTACGGGTGCGTCGCGGGCGTGTCGCCGAGATAGAGCTTCGCGGCTTTCGGCAGCGCCGCACCGGCGAACATCGGGTCGATGCCGTCGTGCGTGCGCAGCGTGTCGCCGCTGCCCGCGAGATCGGTCCACGGCGAAAACAGGATCGCGCCGGCCGGCAGCGGTTCACCTGCGTCGCGCAGCGCGACGAGCGTCGCGAGCGCGAGGCCGCCGCCGGCCGAATCGCCGCCGAGCACGATCGACTCGGGCCGCGTGCCGAGCGCAACCAGCCGACGGTATGCGGCGAGCGCATCGTCGAGCGCGGCCGGAAAGCGATTCTCGGGCGCGAGCCGATAGTCGAGCGAGAACGAACGCACGCGCGCCCGCTTCGTCAGCCCGAACACGAGCGCGCGATGCGTCTTCGTCGAACAGAAGTAATAACCGCCGCCATGGAAGTACAGCAGCGTCGGCCCCGTCGCGCGACCGGCCGGCACGTCGGTGCGCTCGAGCCATTCGCCGCGCAGCGGTGCATCGCCGGCGCCGTAGCATTCGCGCAGCCGATAGCCGGACGGCGCACGGCGCGGCACGATCGTCCGCATCCGCAGATCGGTGAAGCGCCGCGCGCGGGCCGGGTCGAGCACCGGCCGCAGCGTCTCGGGACGGAACTGCCAGCGCAACAGCCAGCACGCCACTCTGCTTTGCCAACTCATCGGACACACTCCGCAATCGTAGTGTGACGATGGTACGTGCGATCGTTCGCGCGTCGCTGGACAGGAGGCTCTATATCAAACGGCGGCGCTCAGTTCGCCGGCAGCATCTGCCCGCGGATCTCGCCCGACGGATGCGCGCTCGTATGAACGTTGAAATACCATTTGCCGCCCATCAGGTCGGTGACCTGCGCGTCGGTGAGCTCGGCCGAACCCTTGATCGGGCTCGCAAGCGCGTCCTTCGGAATCGGCACTTGCACGCCCGCGTTCTGCCCGACCGGCGCCGGCCCATGAAAGTGGGCGGCCGTCGCGGGGCCCGTGAGGTTCGCGTACGTGACCGTCCAGCGCAGCGTATGGGACACCGTGTCGTAGCGCGCGTCGACCGTGCCCGAGCCGTGGCTCGTCGTCGGCGGCACCTCGCTCGACGGCTGGAGATTGGCGGACAGACGCACCGTTTCGGCAGCCGCGCCGCCGGCGACGAACGCGCCCGCGAGTAACGCGACCTGGAGCAAACGCAGCTTCGGCATGGAACCTCCTCGAACGACGTTGCGCACCGCGCGGCCGCGGCGCTTCGTGATGGTAGTCGATTGCCGACGATTCGGCAGCCGCCTCTACGCGACGCGGCGCGAGCCTGCCGCAACGAGGAACAGACCTTTGCAGCGCCGCACCTGAATCCGCATGCGGCCTTTCGCTACACTTCGTTCCACAGTTGCTTGTTTCCTTCGTCCGAAGGAGTCTGCGAGTATTCACGCGGCCGCCCGGCCGCGTTTTTTTTTCGTCGTCGCGTCGCCGCGCGGACGTCTGCGAAGCGAGCCGCTTCATGCGACCTGAAACGTATGCCGAATCGCACGGCGCACGCCGCGTGCACGGCCGCCGTACCAAAGACCGGAACGATACTGTGCGCGCGCTCGCAGACGATCGTCGTCACGATCGGTAATAGGCTGTTGTGCAAAGCCGCGTCGACATGCGGCGCGTCGCGCGGGACAATGTCGCGTTGTCGTCGTGACCTGAAAGAACCGTGCCGGCCCGCCTCCCGATGTCCCTCCCGCACCGATCTGTCCGTGTCCGCCCGATGCTGGCAGGCCTCTGTTCCGTCGCCGCGCTCTACGGCGCGCCTGCCGATGCGCAGGAATTCTCGCTGTTCGCCGGCTCGCTATGGGGTGCCGGCAACCGCTCGTACGCGTGGGCGTTCGATTATCAGGAAGGACTGAGCCCGCATACAGCGCTCGGCTTCACGTGGTACAACGAAGGCCACATTCCGGACCATCACCGCGACGGCCAGGCGATCCAGTTCTGGGGCCGCGTGCCGCTCGACGATCGGCGCTTCGTGGTGTCCGCCGGCGTCGGTCCCTACCGCTACTTCGATACCGTGCCGGCCGCCGCCGGACGCGGCTACTCGAACTCGCACGGCTGGGGCGTGCTGATGAGCGTGCGCGCCGCGTACTACACGTCGCATCGCTGGATTGCGCAGCTTCAGCTCAATCGTGCGCAGGTGTTCAGCGGCCCCGACACGACGTCGGTGATGTTCGGCGTCGGCTATCAGCTCGATGCGCCCGACACCCCGGGTCCGCGCGACACCGCGCTACCGCGCACGCGCAAGGTCACGAACAACGAGATCACCGCAATGCTCGGCGAAACGATCCTGAACAGCCGGTCTTCGCCGTCGTCGCTCGGCGGCAGTCTCGAATACCGGCGCGGCCTCACGCGCACGGTCGACTGGACCGCGACGTGGATGTACGAAGGCGCGAAGCAGGCGGTCCGCCGCAACGGGATCGCATCGCAACTGTGGCTCACGCGCGCGTTTCTAAACGACAAGGTCACGCTGGCGGCCGGCGCGGGCGCGTACTTCACCGTCAACCAGCGCAATCGCGACGGCCAGCCGGGGCCCGGCGACGGCCGGCTGTCCGGAATCGTGTCGATCTCCGCGAGCTACCGCCTGTCGGACCGCTGGCTCACGCGCCTGACCTGGAACCGCGTGGTCACGCGCTACAACCGCGACACCGACGTGATTCAGGCCGGCCTCGGCTACCGGTTCTAAGCGCCGCGGCGCAGCACGCGCCTACGCGCGGTAGCCGGGATCGATCCGGTCGACGATGCGCTGCAGCGCGTCGAACGCATCCTGCCCCGCACCGTGCCTGGGATCGAAGTTCAGCGAGTCGCGCACGCAGGCTTCGAGCACCGGCGGCGCGATCGGCAGCGCGTCGCCGATTGCATGCGTCGCGATCTGCACCTCGCACGCGCGGTTGAGCAGCCACATCAGCGAAAACGTCTGCGCGAGCGTCGCGCCGATCGTCACGGGGCCATGATTGCGCAGCAGCAGCACGGGCCGCCCGCCCGCGCTCTCGACGATCCGGCGCCCCTCGTCGAGACGCACGGTGATCCCTTCGAAGTCGTGATACGCGATCTTTCCGTACAGCTGCGCCGAATAGAAATTGGAGAACGACAGGCCGTCGCGCGAGCAGCACACGGCCATCGTCGGCGTCGTATGCACGTGCATCACGCAATGCGCGTCGGGCAGCGCCGCATGGATCGCCGCGTGGAATGTGAAGCCGGCCGGATTGATCGGCCAGTCGGAATGCCCGATCACGTTGCCGTCGATGTCGATCTTCACGAGATTCGACGCGCAGACCTCGCGGTAATGGAGCCCGAACGGATTGATCAGGAAGTGGCCGTCCTCGCCCGGCACGCGCAGCGAGATATGGTTGTAGATCAGCTCGGTCCAGCCGAGATGATCGAAGATCCGGTAAGCGGCCGCGAGCTGCACGCGCGCTTGCCATTCGGCTTCGGAGAAACGGGCGGGACGCGTAAACGGCTGGTTCGGTACACGTTGCATGGGGAGCTCCGGTTGCGTGCGCGAGCGCCGCGCGTGCGGCTTCGCGGCTGTCGAACGAGGCCGCCGCCGCGGCGCCCGTATCGTTGCGCACACAACCATAGCACCGATTTCCGCGCATCGGTATCGCGGTTTTCGCCGACGCGCTCGCGCCCCTTTAAAGCTGGTCGTCGACCGGCAGCAGCGTGAAGATGCCCGTCATGATGTTGCGCAGCAGCCCTGCATGCGGATCGATGTGATAGGTGCTCGGCTGCCCGTTGTCGACGCCCGTCCATTCGAGCGACGGCGGCCCGCCGCCGGCCGATTTCACGAGCGTCACGCGGTAGCTTTCGTCCGGCTGCGTCGCGCGCGTGAACAGTGCGGCGGTCTGCTGCGCGAGCGCCGGGCTGTGGATCACGAGCGCCAGTTCGGTGTTCAGATGCGCGGAGCGCGGATCGAGGTTCAGCGAGCCGATCACGAGGATCTTGCGGTCGATCACGTAAGCCTTCGCATGCAGGCTCGCGCGCGAACGCGAGCCGAACAGACGCGCACGCGGCTGATCCGGCTGCGCCTTGAACTCGTACAGCTCGATGCCGCGCTGCAGCAGCGGCACGCGATACGGCGCGTAGCCTGCCTGCACGGCCACCGCGTCGGTCGCGGCGAGCGAATTCGTCAGGATCGCGACGCGTACGCCGCGCGCGGCCGTATCGCCGAGAATCTTCACGCCCGCATCGTGCGGCACGAAGTACGGCGAGAACGCGAGAAATTCCTGCTGCGCGGCGCGCGTGAGTTCGACGAGACGCTGCATCGGCGGGCTCACATACTGATCGTTCGGCCGTGCGATCTTGTCCGGCGCGTCGACCTTGAACTCGGCCGGCGCCCATACGAGCCCGAGCTCGTCGCGCGCGATCTGCTGCGACAGCGGCGTCGCGTTCAGCGGCTTCGCGTTGTACGGATCGGCGTTCTTGCGCCAGTGCTCGCGCAGCTCGTCGCGCACCGCGTCGAGCTCCTTCGGCTTGAACGTCTGGTGATTCAGCGCGCGCAGCGGATAGCTGCTCGCGCTCGCCCAGTACGTGTCGAAGCTGTGCGAGATGTCGTCGGTCACGGGCCCGGCCGCGAGCACGTCGAGATCGCGGAACTGCAGCGTCGCGCTCGCGCTGAAATACTCGTCGCCGAGGTTGCGGCCGCCGACGATCGCGATCTGGTTGTCGGCGATCATCGCCTTGTTGTGCATGCGGCGCGTGAAGCTGTCGATGCGCGTGAGGAAGTCGGTCGTGCGCTGCATGACGCCCTGCCGCGACGCGCCGAACGGATTGAACACGCGGATCTCGATGTTCTCGTGCGTGTTCAGCGCGGCCATCACGCGGTCGATATCGTGGAAGTTCAGATCGTCGACGAGCATCCGCACGCGCACGCCGCGGTCGGCCGCGTACAGCGCCGCGCCGAGCAGCAGCTTGCCGGTCGTGTCCTCGGTCGCGATGTAGTACTGCATGTCGAGCGTCTTCGTCGCCGCGCGCGCGAGCGCGATGCGCATCTGCAGCGCCTCGGCGCCGTCGGCAAGGAGCCGGAAGCCCGACTGGCCCGGATGCGCGGCCTCCGGCGCGGCGAGCGCGTCGCGCAGCGGCGTCGCGGTGCTCTGCGGCAGCGCGTGCGACACCGAACGTTCGAGTGCGGTCGCAGGCGGATGCGTCGCGCATGCGGCGACGAGCGGCAGCAGCGCGAACACGGTCAGCAGGCGCGCGATGCGCGTGCGCACGCAACGGACGGCCGGCGATGCACCGACGGGCGAACCGGCGGCCGGTGCGCGCCGGATAAGGGAGATGAGCACGAGCTTCCTCGACGGGCTGATCAATGGGTCGCACTCGCCGCGGCGCGCGGCTGACGGGCGGTTTCGGCCGATTCTAGTTGGCGCCCGGCGAAGCGGTCAATGTCGCACGCCCGGTGCCGCGAGGCGACGGCGCGCGGGCGCACCGTCCGGGGGCGTGCCGCGGGTGGTCCGATCCATTCACGGCGATTCGGTGTCGTGCCCGCTCATGTTCATGAGGGGCCGCATGCGCCGCGTGCGGCAAAGGCGGTTGGCGGCGCCGGTCGTCGACGAGCCGATCGCGCTCGCGAAGGCGTAGCCGCTGCCCGGCACGGCGCCGCAATCGCGTTGCTGCCAAAAAGAAAACCCCGCGTTCCGGAGAACGCGGGGTGTGCGCATGATCGCTGTGCCGGCACGCGCGCGGCCGGCGCGCGACTGCGATCGATCAGTTGCCCTTCGCGATGCGCTGCTCGATATGCTGCGCACGGCTCGCCGACGACGGATGCGAGCTCAGCATCGAGCTCTTGCCCCCGTCGAGCTGCGCGAGCTTCTGGAACGCGGTGACGAGGCCCTTCTGGCTCATCCCCTTCTGCTTCAGCAGATCGAACGAATAGTCGTCTGCCGCGCTTTCCTGCGATTGCGAGAACTGCGCGTTGATGAACTTCTCGGTGATGTCGCCGAGCTGCGAGCTCGTCAGCGCCGCGACGCCCGGCGATGCCGCGCCGGCCGCGCTGCGCGCCGCGCTGACCGCGTAGGCCGTCTGCATCGCCTTCTTCGAATGACCGAGTGCGACGTGGCCCATTTCATGGCCGATCACGCCGCGCAGCTCGTCGTCGTTCATCATGTCCATCAGGCCGCTGTACACGCGCACGCAGCCGTTGCCCATCGCCCACGCGTTGACGTCCTTCGTCAGATAGACCTTGTAGTCGACCTTGCGGCCGTTCAGCGTCATGTCGCCGAAGCCCTTCATCACCTTCGTCAGGCGCTTCGCGTATGCGCTGTTCGGCGCGGCGATCTTCGACTCGGCGTCGCTCGCCTTGCACGCGTCGTTCGATAGCGCGGCGATGTCCGCGTCCGACAGCGTGGCCGCCTTGAACAGGTTCGTGCCGGCCGACGTCAGGCCGTTCGCGTCGAGATTCTGCACCCCGCCGCACGCGCTCAGCAAAAACGCGACGCCGCACGCCGCCACCGCTTTGTTCAATTGCATCCCGGATCCCTCGTTCGTTGTAGTTGGGACCGGCGATTGTGCAGAATCCGGGCAAAAATTACCAGACGTTTACGTCGAATGACGTTTTCCTTACCGATCGCGCGAAACGAACGGGGCGATTGATGACGAGCGCGTCGTCAATCGCGCGATCGCGGCCGGTGCGCGCCCGCGCCGCGCGCGCGTGGCCGGCCGGCGCACGATGCATTTGCCGTACGCGACGAGCCAGCAGTCGTGATGATCGAAGTCCCGCAGCCGCCGCGCACGGCGCCGCTCGAGCCAGTGAAGTGCGATCGCGACCGTCAGCGCGACGGTCAGCGCCGATCCGCCGATCGCGAGTCCCATCCAGGTTTCACCCATGCGTCCTCCGGAACACGACGCCGGCGCCGACGAACGGCGCCGGCACGGGATACAGCACGAACACGGCCCGCGCGGCGGGCCGTCACGCGTCAGTGCATGTGCTGGCCGCCGTTGATGGCGATGTTCGACCCCGTCACGAAGCCCGCTTCCTCCGAGCACAGATACGCGACCAGCGCCGCGACTTCCTCGGGCTTGCCGAGGCGCCCGGCCGGAATCTGCGGGAGGACCTTCGTGTCGAGGATGTCCTGCGGAATCGCCATCACCATCTTCGTCGCGAGATAGCCGGGCGAGACCGTGTTGACGGTCACGCCCTTGCGCGCGACTTCGAGCGCGAGCGACTTCGTGAAGCCGTGCATGCCGGCCTTCGCGGCCGCATAGTTGGTCTGGCCGACCGATCCCTTCGAACCGTTGACCGACGAGATGTTGACGATGCGTCCCCAGCCGCGCTCGATCATCCCTTCGCAGATCGGCTTCGTCATGTTGAACACCGAGTCGAGGTTCGTGCGGATCACTGCGTCCCAGTTGACCTTGTCGAGCTTGCGCAGCGTCATGTCGCGCGTGATGCCCGCGTTGTTCACCAGGATGTCGATCGGGCCGACGTCGCGCACGATCTTCTCGACGCACTGCTGGCACGAGTCGTGATCGGCCACGTCGACGGGATAAGCGTCGAACTCGCGGCCGGCCGCCTGCATTTCGGTCAGCCAGCGATCCGCGCCCGTGTTGTTCGGCGAATACGTGACGACAACCCGGTGGCCCGCTTCGTGCAACCTGATGCTGATCGCCTCGCCGAGACCGCCCATCCCACCTGTCACAACTGCAATTCGCTTAGTCATCCTATTATTCACCAACAAAAAAAAGTAATCGATGAGGCGGGACCGCGACGTGGCACACGCCGCCGCCCGCCGCCTCGGCACGCCGCCGCCCGATGATCGGGCGACGTGCGCGCCGGAATGCGCGCCTGTTGTTCTGTATTGATCAGACGCGCAAAGCCGTTGCCTGCATTCGCGACGCGCTACCGCGCCGCGCACGCAAGACGGCGCCTGGTCTCCTGCTAATCTCGTTCG
>NZ_KV786883.1:0-767 GCF_001806955.1 Burkholderia sp. HMSC10F09 | reverse complement strand
TGTGGGCCGCCGAGCAGGCGCTCAAGACCGGCTGCTGCGGCGCGCTGCTGCTATGGCAGGATGCGCGGCCCGACGCGCTGCGGCGTCTGCATCTCGCGGCCGCGCGCACCGGCGACACGCTGTTCGTGATGCTGCGCCCGCTGTCGGCCGCGCGGCAGCCGTCGCCTGCGGTGCTGCGCGTCGCGCTGTATCCGGCGCCGGGCGGCGTGTCGCTCGACATCGTGAAGCGCCGCGGGCCCGCGCGCAGCGAGCCGCTCGAACTCGACCTGCCGTCGCCCATCGTGGAGAGCCGCTATGCGCGTCTTGCTCGGCATCCATCTGCCGCGCCTGCCGCTCGACGTGTGCGCCGCGCCGCCGTCTGACGGCGATGCGGGCGGCGCCGGCTGCGCGGTGCTCGAGCAGGGCGTCGTGCTGATCGCCGATGCGGCCGCGCGGCGGCAGGGCGTGCGCGCGGGCATGAAGCGCGGCGGCGTGCTGACGCTCGCACCCGACACGCAGCTCGTCGAACGCGATCCCGCGCGCGAAGCCGATGCGCTGCGCGCGGTCGCGCTCGCGCTGCTGCGCTTTTCGCCGAACGTCGCACTGGCCGACGAAGCGACGCTCGTCGTCGACGTCGGTCCGAGCCTGCGCCTGTTCGGCGGCTTGCCGTCGCTGTGCCGGCAAGTGCGCGCGACGCTCGCGGCGCTCGGCTATGCGGCACGCATGTCCGCCGCGCCGACCGCCGGCGGCGCGTGGCTGCTTGCGCGCGCGTCGGCCCGTATGCGCAG
>NZ_KV786882.1:971-2253 GCF_001806955.1 Burkholderia sp. HMSC10F09 | reverse complement strand
CCTGCCGCGGCGGCCCGCCGAGCGGGGGCGAGCGGCCGGTCGCACGCGCCGCGGCGGCGCGGCCGGCCGCGACCGCTCAGCGTTTCGCCGTCGTGTTCGGACGCATCTCGCGCGCGAGATACGTGCGCACGACGCCCGCCATGTTGTGCTCGAGCCAGGCCGCCATCGCCTGCTCTTCGGGCAGGATCCGCTCGCAGATCGTCTGCGTCTCGACGTCGCCGGCCACGCGCGCGGCCTCGATCAGGTTGCGGTACGCGGCGATCTCGAAGTGCTCGAACATGTAGCTCGCCATGCCGCCCTTGACGATCTCGTCCGACACGAACATCCCCGACATGCCCTGCACCCAGGCCATCGTCTTTGCGCCGAGATCCTTCACGGTCGACACCGAGCCGCCGCGCCGCTCGATGCAGCTGCGGATCAGCCGCGCCTGTTCGCGCGTTTCCTCGATGTGCTGCTCGATGCGCCGCTTGAGGTCCGGATAATGTTCGATCCGGCCGGCCATCGACGACAGCATCGTCTCGGCCTGTTCCTCCATCGCATGCGCGTCGCGCAGCCATTCCATCAACCGCTCGTCTACTACGTTCGCTTCGCTTGCCATGCCTCGTTCTCCTGTCGTGTCGGTGAATGCGGGCCGAGGCGCGCGTACGCGCCTCTTGTGCGTTACACGCCCGGCGTGCCCGTCGTGCCCGGCGTGCCGGACACCGGCGGCACCGGCGATGTCGTGCTGTCGTGCGGTGCACCGGCGCCGAGCTCGGCACCGGTCGTCGGATCGCAGTTCGGGTCGGACGCGAGCCGGCGCGCCATCGCTTCGAGCGCCTGCGACTGCGTCGGATCGACTGCGCCCGTCGCGAGGCCGTCGCCGCCGTCGACGGCCGGCTCGCCACGCCGCACCGACAGCGCATCGCCGCGATTCCACGGGCCCGGCATCGGCTCCGCGCCTTCCTGCATCCGGAAGTACACGCGGTCGTACGGTTCCATCGGCGGCAGCTTGCCCGGCGGGAAGTTCGCGGTGATCGCGTAGAGCGCTTTCTCGAACGACTTCTGGTGCGACACTTCGCGCGTCATCAGGAAGCCGAGCGCTTCGCGCACGCTCGGATCGTCCGACACGTTGATCAGCCGTTCGTAGATGATCTTCGCGCGCGCCTCGGCCGCGATGTTCGAGCGCAGGTCGGCGGTCGGCTCGCCGATCGTGTCGATGTACGCGGCGCTCCACGGCACCGCGCCCGAATTCGTCAGCGGCGAACCGGCGCCGTACAGCAGCTGCGTCACGTGGCT
Organism: Burkholderia sp. HMSC10F09; assembly: GCF_001806955.1. Lineage (NCBI taxonomy): Bacteria > Pseudomonadati > Pseudomonadota > Betaproteobacteria > Burkholderiales > Burkholderiaceae > Burkholderia > Burkholderia sp. HMSC10F09. The sequence continues at coordinate 978 of NZ_KV786882.1, read as the reverse complement.
GTCGTTG
>NZ_KV786882.1:0-951 GCF_001806955.1 Burkholderia sp. HMSC10F09 | reverse complement strand
CAGCATCGCGACGAGCGATCCGATCACTTCCAGGTGGCTCAGCTCCTCGGTCGCGATGTCGAACAGCATGTCCTTGCGGCCCGGATCTTCCTCGGTGATCGCCTGCGTGAAGTAGCGCATCGCGGCGGCGAGTTCGCCCTGCGGTCCGCCGAACTGTTCGAGCAGCAGGTTCGCGAGACCGGGGTTCGGCGCGTCGACGCGCACCGTGTACTGCAATCGGGTGTTGTGAATGAACATGAAGCCTCCGTGTGAAAGTGGACGACGGTTGCGCCGGATGCCGAGCACGTCGCGGGCCCGTAGTGCGGCGCGCGCCGCGCGGGCGGCCGTGGCCGCGTGCGTCCGAGGTTTTTCAACGCGTTGTCATTTCTGCTGACGTGTCGCCGGGCGCGCGGCCGTCCGTCAGTTCTTGTCGGCGGCGCGGTCGCCGTGATCGGCCGGTTGCGCGCCGGGCCGCGCATCGGCCGGCTGCGGCTTGCCTTCGGCCGGATCGCGCGCGCTGCGCGGCGGCGGCGTCGCGGTGCCGCCGCGCTTGCCTTCGGGGCCCGGCGTGCTGTCGCCGCGATCTTCGCCGCGCGTATCGGTGTCGCGCGGGGTGGGACGGGTCATCGAATGCCTCCTGTCGGAACGGGACGGATTCGCGCGCATCGCGCGTGCCGGCTGCGCGACGCCGCGCGGCCGGTGCAACCGTCGTTGTAAAAAATGCGCGTCGGAGCGGCTGCCGCGTCGTCGGTGCGACATGGATAGGAGCCGGGCAGGCGCGGCACTTGCTTCGATCGCGCGCCATGAGGCCCGCGCGCACGTCGGTGCGCACGGGTTGCACACAGGAGCGCCGTTCGATGTCCGAGGTCACCGTGTCCCCGTTGCCCGATCGCCTGCGAGACCGCGTCGCGCCGACGCGCGCTTCGCCGCTCGCGCGACGGCAGGCGCGGACGCGCACCGCGCGCGGCGTCC
>NZ_KV786881.1:0-2570 GCF_001806955.1 Burkholderia sp. HMSC10F09 | reverse complement strand
CATCCGCGGCCGACGCGCGGCGCACGCGCGTGTGGCCCGCCGGCATCGCGGCCGCGCTCGCATGGACGCTGCTCGCGGCCGTCACGCAGCTGTGGCCGAACCGCGTCGTCGGCTTCACCGATTGGGCCTACACGGACACGTTCGCGATCGCCGCCGGCGCGTTCGCCGTGCTGCTGCTCGTCGCCGCGACGCTCGGGCCGCTCGTGCGGGCCGTACGCGCGCCGCTCGCGCGCGTGCACGGTGCGGGCCCCTGGCTCGTCGCGCTGCCGCTCGTGCTCGCCGCCTGGGAAATCGCGACCGCAAAGACCGGCTGGCTGCCTACGCCGTTCTTCGCGCCGCCGCAGGCGTTGATCGAGGTCTACGTCGACGATTGGCCGCGCCTCGCGGGCAGCGCCGTCAACACGCTGAAACTGCTCGCGCTCGGTTTCGCGTACGGCGTCGCCGTCGGCTTCGCGGTCGGCGTGTCGATCGGCTGGTCGCGCCGCATCGGCTACTGGGTGCATCCCGTGCTGCGCGTGCTCGGCCCCGTGCCGGCCACCGCGCTGCTGCCGCTGACGTTCTACTTCTTCCCGACCAGCTATTCGGCCGCCGCGTTCCTGATCGCGCTGGCCACCGGCTTTCCGGTCGCCGTGCTCACGTGGTCGGGCGTCGCGAGCGTGAACCGGCAGTACTACGACGTCGCGCGCACGTTCGGCGCGAGCGCGCGCTTCCTCGTGCTGCGCGTCGCGATTCCGGCCGCGCTGCCGCACGTGTTCGTCGGCATCTTCATGGGACTCAGCGCGTCGTTCACGGTGCTCGTCGTCGCCGAAATGATGGGCGTGAAATCGGGGCTCGGCTGGTATCTGAGCTGGGCGCAGGGCTGGGCGTCGTACGTGAACATGTATGCGGCGCTGATCGTGATGGCGCTGCTGTTTTCCGGCCTGATCGCGCTGCTGTTCGCGCTGCGCGACCGCGTGCTCGCCTGGCAAAAGGGAACCGTCCAATGGTAAGCGCCGCCCCCGCCATTACGCCCGCCGTTGCCGCGCCGCGCGGCGCGCGCATCGACATTCGTCGCGTGAGCCATGCATTCGACGGCCCCGACGGCTCGCTGCCGGTGCTCGACGACGTGTCGCTGTCGGTCGGCGCCGGCGAATTCGTCGCGCTGCTCGGGCCGAGCGGCTGTGGCAAGTCGACGCTGCTGCGGCTCGTCGCCGGCCTCGACGCCGCGCGCGCCGGCACGATCGCGCAGGACGGCGTGCCGATCGCGCGCCCCGACCCGTCGCGCATCGTCGTGTTCCAGGATCCGACGCTCTACCCGTGGCGCCGCGTCCGCGCCAACGTCGCGCTCGGCCTCGAAGCGCGCGGCATGGCACGCACGGCGCAGCATCGTGTCGACGACGCGCTCGCGCGCGTCGGGCTGCAGGCGTTCTCGAACGCGTTTCCGCACCAGCTGTCCGGCGGGATGGCGCAGCGCGTCGCCCTCGCCCGCGCGCTCGTCAACGATCCGCGCCTGCTGATCCTCGACGAGCCGCTCGGCAAGCTCGATTCGCTGACGCGGCTGACGATGCAGGCCGAGCTGACCGCGCTGTGGCAACGCGACGGTTTCTCCGCGCTGCTCGTTACGCACGACGTCGAGGAAGCGCTGTTCCTCGCGCAGCGCGTGATCGTGTTCGGGCCGCGTCCCGCGCGCATCGTCGCCGAACTGCAGGTGGACCTGCCGTATCCGCGCCATCGCGGCGACCCACGCCTCGCAGCGCTGCGTCACGAAGCGCTGCGCCATCTCGGGCTCGATGCGAGCTGGTAGATGCGGGCTGTCGTTCGCCGGGTAGACCGCATCGGCCGTGCGCGGCAATCGGAGCGCCGATGACGGTGCCGCCGTTCGCCGACTGGGCGCTCGTGTTCCTGCAGTCGCTGTATCGCGCGCAGGTCGCGCTCGCGCGCGCGTTGCACGCGGTCGGCCTGACCGGCGACGCCGACGGACAGGCCGCGTGGCCGTGGGCACGGCGGATCGCGCTCGAGACGTTGCGCATCGATGCGGGACTCACGCGACAGCTGGCGCTCGCCTGTGCGGCGACGGCGCTCGCGGTGGCGCTCGGCTGCGTCGCGGTCGCTTCGCGCAGATGGCGCGTGACCGCAGCGATCGGCGCGCTCGCGCTCGCGTGGTGCACGCCGTGGCCGCCCGCGTCGCTGTGGCTTGCGCCGGCCGTGCCGACGAGTTTCCAGCGCAGCCCGGTGCCGTTTTCGGTCGCGACCGTGATGCACGGCGCAAATCTGTATGCGCGGCACTGTGCGGCCTGTCACGGCGCGGACGGCCGCGGCGAAGGGCCGCTCGCCGCGACGCTCGCGCATTGGCCGCCGACCTTCGCGGGCACGCTGCTCGCGCGGCGACTCGACGGCGAGCTGTATTGGCACGTGCGGCACGGCATGCGCGACGCGCACGATGCGCCGTCGATGCCCGGCTTCGCCGCGACGCTCGATGCCGCCGACACGTGGGCCGTGCTCGATTACCTGAAAGCGCTGTCGGCCGGCAGCGGCGCGCGGACGGCCGGCGCGTGGCCGGTGCCGGTCCCGCTGCCGGCACTCGACGTGCG
>NZ_KV786880.1:0-8429 GCF_001806955.1 Burkholderia sp. HMSC10F09 | reverse complement strand
GCGCTCGGCGGTGCCGCAGGCGGCAGCAGCGGCCCGCTCGCCCCTGTGACCGGCCTGGTCTCGACCGTCACCGGCGCGCTCGGCGGTGCCGCAGGCGGCAGCAGCCCGCTTGCACCCGTGACGGGCGCGGTCTCGACGGTCACCAGCACGGTTGGCAGCGCAACGGCCAGCACGCCGGCGCTGAGCGGCAGCACGGGCGCCGTCACGAACTCGGGCTCGTCGTCGAACCTGCTGTCGCCGGTGACCTCGCTGATCGGCGGCCTGCTCGGCGGCACGCGCGGCAAGTAATCCGACATCCATTCATCGACAAGACAGCGAGGAGTCCACCATGTCCCAACAACGTTCCGTGACGTCGGCCGCCCTGCAACAGTGGCGCGTCCCCCTCACCGCTTTCGCGGCCGCGTGCCTGCTCGCCGCATGCGGCGGCAACAGCGTGAGCAACCCGCCGACCAGCAGCACCGGCGGCAACAACCCGAGCACGAGCGGCACGCCGAGTACGAGCGGCACCAGCGGCACGTCGAGCGGCACCAAGGGCGTCGTCACGACGGTCGGCCAGACGGCGACCGACCTCGGCAACACGGTCGGCAACGTGAGCGTGCCCGGTCTCGGCGACGGCGCGACGAAGGGTGTCGGCGCCACGATCGCGAGCACCGGCACGATCATCGACGCGGCTGCCGATGCAGTCAGCAACGGCCTCGGCCAGATCGGCTCGACGAAGGATCCGGTCGGCACGACGGTCGCGGGCCTCGGCAGCGTCGTCGGCGCGACGAGCAACACGGTGTCGGGCGTGAGCTCGACGGTGAAGGCGCTCGGCACGGGCCCGCTGTCGCCGCTCGCCCCCGTCACGACGCCGGTCGGCACGGTGCTCGACACGGTCGCGAACGGCCTCGCGGCGGCCGGCACGACGGTCGGCTCGACGCTGTCGTCGGGCGCCGTGCAGCAGGTCACGCAGCCGATCAGCTCCGCCGTCACGCCGCTCGTGATCACGGCCGGCCAGATCACGCAGCAGGTCGGCACGACGACCGGCCTCGGCCAGCCCGTGTCGGGCCTGCTCGGCCAGGTCGGCGGCGCGATCAGCTCGGCCGGCAAGCAGGTCGCCGGCACGTCGAGCCAGCCGCTGGTCGGCGACGTCGGTCAGCTCGTCACCGCAGTCGGCAACACGGTGACGAACGCCGGCGGCCTCGTGAATCCGAATGGCCCGAACGGCGCAGCACCGATCCCCGGACTGCTGACGAGCCTCGTCGGCGGCTCGACCGCGACGGTCCAGAGCGGCACCGGATCGGCTTCCGGTGCGACCAATCCGCTGGGCGGCCTGCTGTCCGGACTCGGTTCGACGCCGCTCGGCTCGCTGACCGGCGCGCTCGGCGGCGCGACCGGCGGCACGAGCAGCGGCCCGCTCGCACCGGTGACCGGTCTCGTGTCGACCGTCACCGGCACGCTCGGCGGCGCAACGGGCGGCGCAGGCGGCGCGAATCCGCTCGCGCCCGTCACCGGTTTGCTGAATACTGTCACCGGCGCAGTCGGCGGCGCGGCAGGGTCCGCCGGCGGCACGTCGAGCCCGCTCGCACCGGTCACGTCGCTGGTCGGCGGCGTCACGGGTTCGGCCTCGACGGGCAGTTCGACGGGCCTGCTCGCGCCGGTCACGGGGTTGCTGGGTACGCTGGGCAGCGTCGGCAAGTAAGGAGGACGGTCGCGTCGTCGCAGCCGGAGCGCGCGACGCGGCCGTACCAACACATCCGGCAAGGCGGCACACGGCGCGCGGTACCGACGGTATCGCGCGCCGGCATTAGAAGACGAGAAGCAAGGCCTACGAGGAAAAGAAATGAAATCCAGACTCGATACATGGATGATGCTGCTCGCGATCGCGGCAGCAGGCACGGCACAGGCGCAAACACGCGTCGCGGGCAATCCGCTCGACTCCCTCCCGCAGATCAACGCACCGAAACAAGGCCCCAACGTGACGGTGCAGGTCGCGCCGCAGGCGCCGCAGCTGCAGGAACTGCTGTCGCGTCACCTGACGCCGACGACGTTCCAGGTCGAAGGCGTGAAGTCCGTTCCGTTCGAAGAGATCTCGCGTCGCTTCACGCCGCTCGTCGGCAAGGACATCACGATCGGCGAACTGATCGAGACCGCGAACGGCGTGACGAAGCTGTACCAGGACCGCGGCTACGCGCTGTCGTTCGCATTCATTCCCGCGCAGACGTTCGAGAACGGCGTCGTGCGCGTGACGGTCGTCGAAGGCTACGTCGCGGACGTGAAGGTCACCGGCAAGCCGGGCGCGATGGAATCGAAGATTCGCGCGATCGCCGCGCACATCACGGCCGATCGTCCGCTGCGTCGCGCAACGTTCGAACGCTACGTGAACACGTTTGGCCTGCTGCCGGGCGTCAGCGTGAAAGCGAACGTGCCGCCGCCGCAAACGACGGACGGCGCGACCACGCTCGAGCTCGCCGTCGATCGCAAGCCGTTCAACGTCAGCACCGGCATCGACTTCAACCATCCGGGCGTGCAGGGGCTCATCACCGCGACCGAGAACGGCCTCACGTCGTTCGGCGAACAGCTGAGCATCTCCGCCCTCGCGCCGCCGGGGCGCGACAAGCAGACGTACTTCGCATTCAGCGGCGCGGTGCCCGTCGGCAGCAGCGGCCTGATCACGCGGCTCGACGCGAGTACGTACCGCGGCAAGCCGACCGACAATCCGGGCCTGCCGTCGTACATCGAGCGCACGGTGAAGAACGAGAAGCTCGGCCTGTCGGCATCGTATCCGCTGCTGCTGAACAATCAGCGCAGCCTGCTCGGCACCGTGTCGGCCTATGCATCGCACAACGAAGACAACTATCAGAATCGGATCACCGGTGCGACACTCGACAACCGCTCGCAGGTGCGCGTGCTGCAACTGCAGTTCGACTACACGAGCGTGCAGCCGAAGCAGGTTCGCAAGCTGAGCTTCAACGTCGCGAAGGCGTTCGACATTCTCGGCGCATCGAAGTCGCAGGTCGGCACGGCCTCGGGCGTCACGACCACGTATGCCGATCCGATCTCGCTGACGTTCGTCCGCACCGGTGCGACGTTTACGCAAACCAACGAATGGCCGTTCCAGATCGGCACGTCGATCTCGCTGACGGGCCAGTACAGCCCCGACTCGCTGCCGACGTCCGAGCAGATCTCGTTCGGCGCGACGCGTTACGCGCTCGGCTATCAACCGGGCGAGACGTCGGGCGATTCGGGCTGGGGCATGTCGCTCGAAGTGAACCGCGCGTTCTCGCCGGACTGGACCTATCTGAAGTCGATCACGCCGTACGTCGCGTACGACATGGCGCGCGTGTATCTGCACGCAGGCACGCCGTTGCCGAACCGGCTCTCGTCGGTCGGCGTCGGCGTGCGGCTGACCGACAGCCGCTACTACAGCCTCGATCTGTCCGTCGCGAAGCCGGTCGGCGACGCGCCGGTCGAAAGTGCATCGAGAAGCCCGCGCGTGAACGCCGCGTTTTCGTATCAGTTGAACTGATCGTCCGAACGGCCCGCCTCGCGCGGGCCGTTTCGATTAGAGTGCCCTCTATCAAACGCGGCGCACGGTTTCACGTATTCTGGCTGAGCTCGCAACAAGTGGCCGTCCGATGCAGGCGGCTCGCGCGGGCAATCGAACACGACACGAGAAACAAGGAGGACGACAATGATTCAACTGACCCGCCCGTTGCGCACCATTGCACTCGCCGGCGCCCTGCTCGCCTGTGCCGCCCCGTCGTTCGCGCAAGCGGACAGCCCCGTCGGCGTCTGGCAGACGATCGACGACAACACCCATCAGCCGAAGGCGCTCGTGCAGATTGCCGAGGACGGCGACGGCACGTTGTCGGGCAAGGTGATCAAGGGGCTCGGCGCGAACGATACGCCCGATCGCCGCTGCACGGCGTGCACGGACGAACGCAAGGATCAGCTGATCAAGGGCATGACGATCATCAAGGCGATGAAGAAGGACGGCGATCACTGGGACGGCGGCAACATCCTGGATCCGGAGAACGGCAAGGTCTACAAGTGCAAGATGACGCTCGAAGACGGCGGCCAGAAGCTCGTCGTACGCGGCTATATCGGCGTGTCGCTGCTCGGCCGGTCGCAGACCTGGGTGCGCCAGCAGTAACGCACTGCGCGTTCACGCGCGCAACGCGATAAAGCAATCGGCCTGCGACGCAGTCGACAGGCCGATTTTCATTTGGCGCGACGGTGAACGGAACCGCGGCTCACGCCGCCTGCTTCATCGCATTGGGCCGGCAGCCGTTCGCCGCACGAAAGGCCGATGCGCTACCGCTGCGCGCCTCGGCCGCCTTCGACTGCGCATGCTTGCGCATCCGCGCAGACAGCTCGTTGCACAGATTCACGCCGGCATCGCCGTACAGCGCCTGCATGACGCGCATCAGCGTGCCCGACTCGTGCCAGACCTTGAAGCGGCGATGGCAGGTTTGATAGGACGGGTAGCGGCGCGGCATCGACGACCACGTCGCGCCGCTGTAGATCACCCACAGCACGCCGTTCAGCACGGCGCGCGTGTTGGCGAGCGGACGGCCGCGCAATTCGGCGCGCGGCTGCATCTCCGGCAGAAGCGGCGCGATGCTGCGCCATTCGTAGTCGGTCAATTCGCGATACGGCGTCATGGAGATCTCCAGCCTTAGGAACCATGACGCAACGATATCGGCTGACCTCGACGCTGAATATAAGACGAATCTGAAATTGCGCGTCGATTCGATGCATTTGACGGGATTTAACGATTGGATCGCAACGCGCACACAGCCGCGCTCAGGTGAGCGAAGTATCGACGATGCGCCGCGGCGTCTCGAGATATTCCTTCGACTGCATCTCGACGATGCGCGACACCGTACGCGCGAACTCGTTGGCCATCGGGCCTTCGACGTACAACTGCTCGGCCGGCACCGCCGCCGACATCAGCAGTTTCACCTTGTGGTCGTACAGCACGTCGATCAGCCAGGTGAAGCGACGCGCTTCGGACGCCATGCGCGGCGACATCTGCGGCACCTCGGACAGCACGATTGCATGAAAGCGGCTCGCCAGTTCGAGGTAGTCGTTCTGCGAGCGCGGCCCGCCGCACAGCGTCGCGAAATCGAACCAGACGACGCCGTCGGCCTTGCGCAAGGCCTTCAGTTCGCGCTTCTCGATATGCAGAATCGGACTTTCGTCGGGCACCGCCGCGAGCTTCGCGAACGCATGACGCAGTTCGCGATCGGCCTGCGCGCCGAGCGGCGTGTGATACATCTGCACCTGCGCGAGCGTGCGCTGCCGATAGTCGATGCCCGCATCGACGTTGATCACGTCGAGCTTCTCCTTGATCAGCGCGATCGCCGGCAGCATGCGGTCGCGATGCAGGCCGTCCGGATAGAGGTCGTCCGGATCGTAGTTGGACGTCATCACGAACTGCACGCCGTTCGTAAACAGCCGATCGAGCAGCCGGTACAGGATCATCGCGTCGGCGATGTCGGACACGTGGAATTCGTCGAAGCAGATCAGCCGGTAGCGCTTCGCGATGCGGCGGGCGAGCTCGTCGAGCGGATCGGCCTGCCCCTTCAGTTCCTCGAGCTCGCGGTGCACTTCGCGCATGAACTCGTGGAAATGCAGGCGCGTCTTGCGCTGGACGGGCACGACCGCGTAGAAGCTGTCCATCAGGAAGCTCTTGCCGCGGCCAACGCCGCCCCACATGTAGACGCCGCGCGGCAGATCGGGGTGATTGATCAGCTTCTTGAACGCGTTCGAGCGGCGCGCCTTGTACGCGACCCACTCGTCGTAGCAGCGCTGCAGGCGATCGACGGCCGCCCGCTGCGCGGCGTCCGACTGATAGCCGCGCGTGGTCAGCTCGCGTGTGTAGTATTCGGTGACGTTCATCGGGCAAACCAAAAAAACGAAGGCGAGCGGGAAACCCCGCCCGCCTTCGTCATGAGACGGCTGCGCCGGCCGACGTGCGGCCGGCGCCGGACCACGCTCAGCTGTTCAGCGAGCGTTTGTCGACGGCGAGCGCCGCTTCGCGCATCACTTCCGACATCGACGGGTGCGGATGGCAGATGCGGGCGATGTCTTCCGACGCCGCCTTGAACTCCATCGCCACCACGGCTTCCGCGATCAGATCCGACGCGTTCGCCGCGATCACGTGCACGCCGAGCAGTTCGTCGGTCTTCGCGTCCGCGATCATCTTCACGAAACCGTCCGGCGCGTTCATGCCGAGCGCGCGGCCGTTGATCGAGAACGGGAACTTGCCCGTCTTGATCTCGCGGCCTTCCGCCTTCAGCTGCTGCTCGGTCTTGCCGACCCACGCGATTTCCGGGTACGTGTAGATCACCCACGGAATGCAGTTGTAGTCGATGTGCGGCTTCTGGCCGTCGATCACTTCCGCGACCAGCACGCCTTCGTCTTCCGCCTTGTGCGCGAGCATCGGGCCGCGCACGACGTCGCCGATCGCGTAGACGTTCGGCACCGCCGTGCGGCAGTGGTCGTCCACGTCGATGAAGCCGCGCTCGTTCGTCTTCAGGCCGATCGCCTCGAGGCCGAGATTGTCGGTGTTCGGCACGCGGCCGACCGACACGATCAGGCGGTCGGCGTCGAGCGTCTGCGCGTTGCCGTCCTTGTCGGTGTAGGCGATCGACACGCCGTTCGCGGTCGTCTTCACTTCGCCGATCTTCACGCCGAGATGGATGTCGAGGCCCTGCTTCTTGAACAGCTTCGCGGCTTCCTTCGCGAGCGCTTCGTCGGCTGCGCCGAGGAACGCCGGCAGCGCTTCGAGCACCGTCACTTCGGCGCCGAGACGACGCCACACCGAGCCGAGCTCGAGGCCGATCACGCCTGCGCCGATCACGGCGAGCTTCTTCGGCACCGAGTCGAACGTCAGCGCGCCTTCGTTGTCCGACACGATCTTGTTGTCGACCGGGATGCCCGGCAGATGACGCGCCTTCGAGCCCGTCGCGATGATCACGTTCTTCGCGGTGACGACTTCGGTTTCGCCCTCGCCGCTGACTTCGATCTGCACGCCGGCGTCGGTCTTGCCGGTGAACTTGCCGTGGCCCTTCAGCCAGGTGATCTTGTTCTTCTTGAACAGGAACTCGATCCCGCTCGTCATCTTCTCGACGATCGCATCCTTGCGGCCGAGCATCTTCGCGATGTCGATCTTCACGCCGTCGACGCTGATGCCGTGATCGGCCAGATGATGCTGCGCGTTTTCGAACTCTTCCGACGAGGCGAGCAGCGCCTTCGACGGGATGCAGCCGACGTTCAGGCACGTGCCGCCGAGCTTCAGCGCGCCGGCCGGGTTCTTCCACTTCTCGATACAGGCAACGGTCTTGCCGAGCTGCGCGGCACGGATCGCGGCGATGTAGCCGCCGGGGCCGGCGCCGATCACGACGACGTCAAATTCCTTGGACATGGCAATCCTTTCTACTTGTGCATCCGCACGGACGCGCGGTGGCGCGCCCGTGCGGAGCGGGTCAATGCGGTGAGACTCGGCTTACAGGTCGAGCAGCAGACGTGCCGGATCTTCCAGCGCATCCTTCATCGCGACGAGCGACAGCACGGCTTCGCGGCCGTCGATGATGCGGTGGTCGTACGACAGCGCGAGGTAGTTGATCGGACGGATCACGATCTGGCCGTTTTCGACGACCGGACGCTCCTTCGTCGCATGCACGCCGAGGATTGCCGACTGCGGCGGGTTGATGATCGGGGTCGACAGCATCGAGCCGAATACGCCGCCGTTCGAGATCGAGAACGTACCGCCCGTCATTTCCTCGATCGACAGCTTGCCGTCCTTCGCCTTCTGGCCGAATTCGGCGATCTTCTTCTCGATCTCGGCAAGGCTCAGCTGATCCGCGTTGCGCAGGATCGGCACGACGAGGCCGCGCGGCGAACCGACCGCGATACCGATGTCGAAATAGCCGTGGTAGACGATGTCGTTACCGTCGATCGACGCGTTCACGAGCGGGAACTTCTTCAGCGCGTGGACGGCCGCCTTCACGAAGAACGACATGAAGCCGAGCTTCACGCCGTGTTCCTTCTCGAACTTGTCCTTGTACTTCGCGCGCAGGTCCATGACCGGCTGCATGTTGACTTCGTTGAACGTCGTCAGGATCGCGTTGGTCTGCTGCGACTCGAGCAGACGCTCGGCGATACGCGCACGCAGGCGCGACATCGGCACGCGCTGTTCCGGACGGTCGTTCAGCCAGGTCGTTGCCGACGCCGGCACCTTCACTTCCGGCAGCGCCGGCTTGGCCGCGGCCTTTGCCGGTGCGGCGGCCGGAGCAGCCGCCTTCGGCGCGCTGCCGGCGGCGAGCGCGTCGCCCTTCGTGACGCGGCCGTCGCGGCCCGAGCCGGCGACGTCGCCTGCCGACAGGCCCTTCTCGGCCAGCAGCTTCGCTGCGGCCGGCGAGGCCGTGCCCGACGAAGCG
>NZ_KV786879.1:30382-40556 GCF_001806955.1 Burkholderia sp. HMSC10F09 | reverse complement strand
CGGCGCCGCACGATGCGCGTCCGTCGGCGACGCGCGGCGGCTGGAACGGTGCGGTGCGTGGGCCGGCGCCTGCGCCTGCGCAGCATCAGGCTCCCGCGCAGGGGCTTCCGCCGGTTCTGCGTCCAGCGCCGGCACCCGCGCCTTCACCGGCACCGGCGCCCGCACCGAACATGTCAGGCAACGGCCGCGCGCCAGGGTTGCCGCCCGTTCTTCGGCCACAGGGCGCGCCGGGCGGCGGCGCACCCGCGATGCAGCCGCGTCAGGGCGGCGGTGGCGGTCATCAGCAGGGCGGCGGCGGGAACGCGGGCGGCGGTCGTGGCGGGGGCGGGGACGAGTTCCGTCATTGAGCGCGTGCGGCAGCGTGCGCGAATGGCCGAGGGCGGTGAAAAGCGGGGACGTCGGCGGATTACGTGGACACCGCTTGCTCGCTCGTTGCGGCGCGTCATCCCGAGGCAACATTTAAGCGTGCCTTGGACGGACAACACTCGCTCGCTTCCACAGATCCGAATGCTTCCCCTCCCGTCGGAAAGCGTGTCCTTCGATTGAAGCGGTGACAACAAGCGGTGCCCGGGGCGCCGCTTGCCCGCCCGCACACGGATCCCGCATCCGGCATCGCTGGGACCCTAAAGCACACGCGACGCTCAAAGATCCCCGCGCACTTCACCGGTTCCCAGCGCACTGCGCTGCCGGTTGACTTCCGCCCACAGCGCATCGCTGTCGTCGTTGCGCAGCACGATCATGCAGTCCAGCTGGTCGTCGGTCACGCCGAAGTAGTCGAGGATTTCGCGGCGCATCGCATCGATGAACGCCGCGTATTCCGGCGTTGCCTGCGCTTGCGCGTGCAATGCGTCGTATTCCGCATCGTCCGCGCCGCCGCCGTGCTCGTCGATATAGCGCGAGATCCACTCGTCCCGCTCGCGGTCGTAATCGGCCTCGGCGCGCATCGCCTGCACGGCCGTGTAGAAATCCAGTTGCGCAAAAGCCGCGATCGCTGCCGTGGTCGCGTCGTCGAATGTCGTCGTCATTCCATCTATCAAGTGGGTCGTCGACCGTCGATTTTAGCGCGTGCGATCGCTTCGAGACGCTTTAGCGCTGCGGCGCATCGAACAGCTTGTCGAACGGATCGACCTGGGCCATCAGGCCTTCCTCGAGTCCGTCGATGGCATGTTGAAGATCGCTTCCCAGCGCGTCGACCGACGCGTAGCGGTAGGCGTCGCCGGACTGCTTCCAGTTGACGTGTTGGCTCAGAATCGCCTCGCAGGTGTCGCTCTTGAACATCACGATGTTGCCGATCGCTCTGCGCGTGTAGGCGTGATAGCGGCCGGGCGATACGTAGCCTGTTCCGACGCGAACGAACAGAACCGCATCGCTTCCCTGATAGGGCGCGCCGCTTGCGTGCAACGCGAAATGCTCGTCCGGCTTGATCGTCGGGAGACCCGGCGCAGACGCATCGACTTCCCTGACGGTGAAGCCATGGTTGCGCAGGACCGTCTCGATGCGGTCGGTGAAGCGCCGGTTCAGCCCCGTATCGCCGAATCGGGCGGTGACCAGATCGTTCAGCAAGGTGGGCGAATGATCGTCGCTCTTGCCGAGTTCGGCGTTGACCGCGCCGGCCGCGGTGCCTGCTGCCAGCGCGCCGACCACGCCCGCACCCGGAAGCGGAATGGGGATGTGAACGGGGCCGGACGGCCCGAACGCGATATACACCGGCTTACCGGGATAGACGACCGTCACGGATTTGACGGCCGCCAGTTGTTCGCGATTGACCTCGGAGGTCGTATCGCTGGCATGGCTCGAGATCGAAATCACGAGCATCAACGCGGCGAAGCGCTGGTTGTTGAATAACATGTGCGTCCAATCTCGGTGCCTGTTCGTTGGCTGAATGGTTATGAGACGCACGCGTTAACGGATCGTCCGCGAAAAGCTTGAGCGCGTGCCGGCGGACGACGTGCGGGGGGCGCAGAAGCCTGTCGACGCCGAGCCGATCTTCACGGTGCTGCGACGGCGTTCCCTTGCTATCGGCGACGACACAAAAAAGCCGCTCCGTGGAGCGGCTTCGCAGACCCGCGGGCAGACGCCCGCGAGCCGGCATCAGTCGTCGAGCAGCGACAGGTCGCGCACGGCGCCCTTGTCGGCCGACATCACGAGCTTCGCGTACGCCTTCAGCGCCGCGGACACCTTGCGCGGCCGCGGCTTCGCCGGCTTCCAGCCCTTCGCGTTCTGCTCCTCGCGACGGCGCGCCAGTTCCTCGTCCGACACCAGCACGTCGATCGTGCGGTTCGGGATGTCGATGCGGATCTTGTCGCCGTCGCGCACGAGACCGATCGCGCCGCCGGCCGCCGCTTCGGGCGAGCAGTGGCCGATCGACAGACCGGACGTGCCACCCGAGAAGCGGCCGTCCGTCAGCAGCGCGCACGCCTTGCCGAGACCCTTCGACTTGATGTAGCTGGTCGGGTACAGCATTTCCTGCATCCCCGGGCCTCCCTTCGGGCCTTCGTAGCGGACGATCACGACGTCGCCGGCCTTCACCTTGTCGTTCAGGATGTGCTCGACCGCTTCGTCCTGCGATTCGGTCACGTGCGCGGTGCCTTCGAAGACGAGGATGCTCTCGTCGACGCCGGCCGTCTTCACCACGCAGCCGTCGAGCGCGATGTTGCCGGTCAGCACCGCGAGCCCGCCTTCCTTCGAGAACGCGTGCTCGTACGAGCGGATGCAGCCTTCGGCGCGATCGAGGTCGAGGCTCGGCCAGCGCGTGTCCTGGCTGAACGCGACCTGCGTCGGGATGCCGGCCGGGCCGGCCAGATAGAACTTGCGGACCGCCTCGTCCTGCGTACGGACGACGTCCCACTGATCGAGCGCGTCCTTCAGCGTCGGTGCGTGCACGGTCGGCACGTCGGTGTGCAGCTTGCCGGCGCGATCGAGTTCGCCGAGGATCGCCATGATCCCGCCGGCGCGATGCACGTCTTCGATGTGGTACTTGTTCGTGTTCGGTGCGACCTTGCAAAGCTGCGGAACGACGCGCGACAGGCGATCGATGTCCTTCATCGTGAACGCGATCCCTGCTTCCTGCGCGACCGCGAGCAGGTGCAGGATCGTGTTGGTCGAGCCGCCCATCGCGATGTCGAGCGTCATCGCGTTCTCGAACGCCTTGAAGCCGACCGAGCGCGGCAGCACGCGCTCGTCGTCCTGCTCGTAGTACTGGCGCGTCAGTTCGACGATGCGGCGGCCGGCGCGCTTGAACAGCTGTTCGCGATCGGCGTGCGTCGCGACGACCGTGCCGTTGCCCGGCAGCGACAGGCCGAGTGCTTCGGTCAGGCAGTTCATCGAGTTCGCGGTGAACATCCCCGAGCACGAGCCGCAGGTCGGGCAGGCGGAGCGTTCGACTTCGGCGACGTCGGCATCCGAGTAGGACTGGTCGGCTGCGATCACCATCGCGTCGACGAGGTCGAGCTTCTTCAGCTCGACGGTCTTCGTGACGGGGTTCGCGAGGCGCGTCTTGCCGGCCTCCATCGGGCCGCCCGACACGAAGATCACCGGAATGTTCAGGCGCATCGCGGCCATCAGCATGCCCGGCGTGATCTTGTCGCAGTTCGAGATGCAGACCATCGCGTCCGCGCAGTGCGCGTTGACCATGTATTCGACCGAGTCGGCGATGATGTCGCGGCTCGGCAGCGAATAGAGCATCCCGTCGTGACCCATCGCGATGCCGTCGTCGACGGCGATCGTGTTGAATTCCTTCGCGACGCCGCCGGCGGCTTCGATCTCGCGCGCGACGAGCTGGCCGAGATCCTTCAGGTGCACGTGCCCGGGCACGAACTGCGTGAACGAGTTGACGACGGCGATGATCGGTTTCTGGAAATCGTCGTCTTTCATGCCGGTGGCGCGCCACAGCGAGCGCGCGCCCGCCATGTTGCGGCCGGCGGTGGAGGTTTTGGAACGGTATGTGGGCATTGTGGTTGCTGAAGAAAGATCGCGGAAAAGGGTGGGGGCACGGGATTGAGGCCCCTCGCGCGCCCGTGCGAACAACCTCTTGAGCTGCGCCCTGGGCAAACCCGGCGATTATCCCACAGGCGCCGCGCGGGTGGGGGCGGCGGCCCGCGCCAGCCCGCCCGCGCCGCCGCCAGCCGCCAGCCGTTCAGTCGAGCAGCGCGACGATTTCGTCGTACAGCGCGCGCGGGATGCGCACGCCGTTCGCGATGCTGCGTGCGCGCGCATCGAAGCGCCGCTGCGACGGCAGCCGCGCACCCTGCGCGACGATCGAGTCGAACATCCGCTCGCCGCGCGCGAGGCCCGCGTCGAGATCGTCGCCGAGGAACACCTTCGGATCGAACGCGATCAGGAGCTCGCCGTGGCACGGCGTCGCGCCGACGCCTTCGTCGAAGTCCATCGATTCGCGGCTCGTCAGGTCGCCGATCAACGCGCCGCCGAGCAGCTCGACCATCGCCGCGAGTGCCGATCCCTTGTGGCCGCCGAACGTGCGCATCGCGCCCTGCAGCGCGGCTCGCGGATCGGTGGTCGGCCGGCCTTGCGCGTCGATCGCCCATTCGGGCGGGATCGGCTTGCCTTGCTTCGCGTGCAGCTCGATGTCGCCGCGCGCGATCGCACTCGTCGCGAAATCGAATACGAACGGCATGCCGCCCGGCCGCGGCCACGCGAACGCAATCGGGTTCGTGCCGAATACCGGCTCCTTGCCGCCTTCCGGCGCGACCCAGCTGTGACTCGGATTCATCGCGATGCCGACGAGCCCTTCCGCCGCGATGGCCTCGACCTCAGGCCAGAGCGCGGAGAAGTGATAGCAGCGGTTGATCACCATCGCGGCGATCCCGTGCTGCTTCGTCATCTGGACGAGCACGGGCAGGCCCGTCTCGAAGCTCAGCAGCGAGAAGCCGCGATGGGCGTCGACGGCGACGATCGACGACGAGAGCCGCCGCAGCGTCGGCACCGCCTGCGGATCGACCTTGCCCTTGCGCAGCGAGCGCACGCAGACGAGCAGCCGGTAGACGCCGTGCGAGTGGCACTCGTCGCGCTGGCCTTGCGTGATGACGTTCGCGATCGCGCGCGCATGCGCGTCGGACAGCCCGTGATGCGTGAGCACGCGCAGCGCGAACGCGTGCACTTCATCGAGCGACAGGACGACGGCGTCGATCGGCTCAGCCATTGCGCGCCTCGCGCGGCATCGGCACGCCGTCGATGCGTTGCGGCACGTTCAGCGGATTCGCATCGCGGATCGCGTCGGGTAGCAGCGCGTCCGGCACGTCCTGGTACGAGACGGGGCGCAGAAAGCGCTCGATCGCGCGTGCGCCGACCGACGTCGTGCGCGTGTCGGACGTCGCCGGGAACGGACCGCCGTGCACCATCGCGTGCCCGACTTCGACGCCGGTGCCGAAACCGTTGACGAGAATGCGCCCGGCCTTGCGCTCGAGCGTCGCGCGCAGCGCGGCGAACAGCGGCGCGTCGCCGTCGGCGAGGTGCGCGGCGATCGTCAGCTGGCCTTCGAGCGACTTGAGCACGCGATGCAGCGTTTCGGCGTCCGGGCAGCGGACGATCAGCGACGCGGGGCCGAACACCTCGTCGCGCAGCGCGCGGTGTGCCATGAACGCGTCGGCCGACGTGGCGAACAATGCGGCGCGCGCCTGATGACGGCCGCCTTCGGCGCCTTGCGCGAGCGATTCGACCGCTTCGTGGTCGCTCAGCGCGGCGACGCCGCGCGCGTAGCTCGCGTGGATGTGCGGCGTCAGCATCGTCTGCGCGGCGGCCGCGCGAACGGCGCTCGCGGCGGCCGCTTCGAATGCCCGCAGCGCGGGGCCGTCGACCGCGAGCACGAGGCCCGGATTCGTGCAGAACTGACCGGCGCCGAGCGTCAGCGACGCGACGAACTGCTGCGCGATCGCATCGTGTCGCGCATCGAGCGCGGCCGGCAACAGCAGCACCGGATTGATCGAGCTCATTTCCGCGTAGACGGGGATCGGCTCGTGGCGCGCGGCCGCGATATGCATCAGCGCGACGCCGCCGCCGCGCGAGCCGGTGAAGCCGACGGCCTTGATGCGCGGATCGGCGACGAGCGCCTGACCGATTTCGCGCGACGCGTCGAACAGCAGCGAGAACACGCCGGCCGGCAGACCGCATTCCTGCACGGCTTGCTGGATCGCACGGCCGACCAGTTCCGACGTGCCGGGGTGCGCGGAGTGCGCCTTGACGATGACGGGGCAGCCGGCGGCCAGCGCCGATGCGGTATCGCCGCCGGCGACCGAAAACGCGAGCGGGAAGTTCGACGCGCCGAACACTGCAACCGGCCCGATCGCGACGTTGCGCAGGCGCAGATCGACGCGCGGCAGCGGCTTGCGATCGGGGCGCGCGGGATCGATGCGCGCGTCGAGAAAGCCGCCGTCGCGCACGAGCGACGCGAACAGCGCAAGCTGGCCGACCGTGCGGCCGCGTTCGCCCTCGATGCGTGCGCGCGGCAGCCCCGATTCGGCGACGCAGCGTTCGATCAGTGCATCGCCGAGCGCCATGATGTTGCGGCCGATCGCGTCGAGAAACGCGGCGCGCGCGTCGAGGCTCGTTTCGCGATAGAGGTCGAAGGCGTCGTCGGCGAGCGCGCAGGCCGTCTCGAGGTCCTGCAGGCTTGCGCCGCCGAACGCCGGTTCGAGCGGTTCGCCCGTTGCGGCGGCGATCGCGTGGAAGGTGCCGTTCTGTCCGGCGACGGCCGACCGGCCGATCAACAGCTGACCTGTGAGTTGCATGGTTCTCCTCGGAAAAATGCAGGGCCGGGCGCGATCGCCCGGCCGGCGGATGATGGGAAAGGCGCGCGTCAGCCTTCGTCGTCCTCGAGCTGCAGCTTCTCGGAACGGACGCCCGTATGCGCTCCCCAGTAGTAGATGACGAGCGCGACGGCGGCGACGACGACCGTGTCGTACGGATGCGCAAGCTGGCCGGTACCGCCGAAGCCGCCGAAATACGACAGCACGATCATGGCCGCGTAGAACGCGATCAGCCACGCAGACGAGCGCACCTGTTCGGCGAGGCTCAGATGCGCGGTGGGCACCCAGCGGCGGCACGCGAGATAGATCGCGAACATCGCGATCTGCAGGCCGAGCAGCCAGGACACCGTGTGCCAGCCCGACCAGTAGACGATCAGCGCGGCGATCACGAACGACGCCGGGCCGGTGATCGCGAACGCGCTCGCGCGGAACGGCCGCGGCAGATCGGGCGCCGTGCGGCGCAGCGCGGCGACCGACACCGGCGCGACCGCGTAGCTGAGCACGAGCGCCGCCGACACGATGTTGATCAGCGCTTCCCACGACGGGAACGGCATCGTCCAGAAGATCGAGAGGCCGAACGTGAGCCACAGGCCCGCGCGCGGAATGCCCGACGCCTCGTCGACGCGCGTGAAGACCTTGAAGAACGTGCCCGTCTTCGCCCAGCCGTACACGACGCGCGGCGTCGCGTTCATGTAGATGTTGCCGCAGCCGCTCGGCGAGATCATCGCGTCGGCGACGACCATCACCGCGAGCCAGCCGACGCCGAGCGCGAGCGCGATGTCGCGGTACGGCAGCGAAAAGGCCTTGCTGACGTCGTGCCAGCCGGCGGCGAGCATGTCGGTCGGAATGCTGCCGATGAACGCGAGCTGCAGCAGCACGTAGATCAGCGTCGACAGCAGGATCGACAGGATCAGCGCGATCGGAATCGTGCGCTGCGGATTGCGCACTTCGCTCGCGACCGACACGATCGGCGTGAGGCCGAGATACGCGAAGATGATGCCGCCGGCGGACACGGCCATTTCGATGCCCGGCATGCCGAACGGCGCGAAGCCGTGCACTGTGAGGTTGGCGGGCTTGAAGAACGTGAACAGCACCGCGATCACCGCCAGCGGCACGATGAACTTGAAGATGCTGATGATGTTGTTCGCCTTCGCGAACGTCTTCACGCTCGAGTAGTTCAGATAAAAGAAGAAGCAGAGCAGGGCCGCCTGCACGAGCCAGCCGAGCGTCGTCGGATCGCTCGACCCTTCGACGGTGAGCCCCGGAAACCATGCGGCCGCATATTGCCGCGCGGCTACCACCTCGATCGCGATCAGGCTCGAGAACGCGATCAGCGTGATGAAGCCCATCAGATAGCCGAGCAGCGGGCCGTGCGAGAACACCGGATAGCGCACGACGCCGCCCGCGCGCGGCAGCGCGGCGCCGAGCTCGCAGTAGACGATGCCGAGCAGCAGCACCGCGAAGCCGCCGAGCAGCCACGAGAAGATGCCGGCCGGGCCGGCGATCGTCGACACGTGGCTCGCGGCGAACAGCCAGCCGGAACCGAAGATGGCGCCGAGACCGATGAAGGTCAGGTCGGTGAGCGACAGCTGTTTCTTGAATTTGCCGTGGCCCGCGTCGGGGTGCGCGGAACCGGAAAGCGGGACGGACGATTGAGCGTTGCCTTGGCCTGGCATGGGCGTGTCTCCTATGGGAATGTCGGCACAGGCTTCGTGTGCGCCGCGCTCCGACGGAGCAGCGGCGCACGCCTGCCGGTCGGCGTAATCCGGTTCGAGCGACCGGACGGCCCGCGGGCATTCGTGCAGCGCCGGCAGGCGCCGATACGAACGTCCCGCGGGCCTGGCCGGACCGAAGACGACGGCGCGAAGGGGGGAAGACCTGCATGCCGCCGTCGGGGGAACGGAAACCAGTATCGCCGCGCAAACCACTATCGCGCTTGAGCGGTTTACCGGAGCAGAATGACGAAATCGGCACAGCGCTTCGGGTCGCGTACAACGCGCTTGTGCGCTATGCCGATTTCGTCGCCGTCCTCATTGAAAACCCACAAGCGGCCGGACGCGCGACGGAGGAAGCTATGCCCCTTTCCCCACTTTCGGACGACGCACGATGAAGCGCATCCAGATCATCGATTCGCACACGGGCGGCGAACCCACGCGGCTCGTCGTGTCCGGCTTTCCGTCGCTCGGCACCGGCACGATGGCCGAGCGGCGCGACCTGCTCGCGCGCGAGTACGACCGCTATCGCACCGCGTGCATTCTCGAACCGCGCGGCAGCGACGTACTCGTCGGCGCGCTGCTGTGCGAGCCCGTGTCGCCCGACGCCGCGGCCGGCGTGATCTTCTTCAACAACAGCGGTTATCTCGGCATGTGCGGCCACGGCACGATCGGCGTCGTGCGCACGCTGCATCACATGGGCCGCATCGGGCCCGGCGTGCACCGGATCGAAACGCCGGTCGGCACCGTCGAGGCGACGCTGCACGACGATCTGTCGGTCAGCGTGCGCAACGTGCTCGCGTATCGCCACGCGAAGGACGTCGCGCTCGACGTGCCGGGCTACGGCCCGGTGCGCGGCGACATCGCGTGGGGCGGCAACTGGTTCTTCCTGATCAGCGATCACGGGCAGCGCGTCGCCGGCGACAACGTCGCGGCGCTGACGGCGTACGCGAGCGCGGTGCGCGAAGGGCTCGAACGCGCGGGCATCACGGGCGCGAACGGCGGCGAGATCGATCACATCGAACTGTTCGCGGACGATTCCGAACACGACAGCCGCAGCTTCGTGCTGTGCCCCGGTCTCGCCTACGATCGCTCGCCGTGCGGCACCGGCACCAGCGCGAAGCTCGCGTGCCTCGCGGCCGACGGCAAGCTCGCGCCGGGGGCGGTGTGGCGCCAGGCGAGCGTGATCGGCAGCGTGTTCCACGCGAGCTATGTGGAAGCCGACGGCGGCATCGTGCCGACGATTCGCGGCAGCGCGCATCTGAGCGCCGAAGCGACGCTGCTGATCGAGGACGACGATCCGTTCGGCTGGGGCATCGTGTCGTGAGCGAAGCGGCAACCGACGTCGTCGTGATCGGCGCGGGCATCGTCGGCGCCGCGTGCGCGCACGAGCTCGCGCAGCGCGGGCTGCGCGTGATCGTCGTCGACGATGCGAGCGGCGGCGCGACGGGGGCCGGCATGGGGCACCTGGTCGCGATGGACGACAACGCGGCCGAACTCGCGCTCAGCCATTATTCGATCGAACTGTGGCGCGCACTGAGCGGCGACATGCCGGACGGCTGCGCGTATCGCAACTGCGGCACGCTGTGGCTCGCCGCCGATGCGCACGAGATGGATCTCGCGCGCGCGAAGCAGGCGACGCTGGCCGCGCATGGTGTGGCCGGCGAACTGCTCGACGCGGCCGCGCTCGCGCGGCTCGAG
>NZ_KV786879.1:0-30362 GCF_001806955.1 Burkholderia sp. HMSC10F09 | reverse complement strand
GGAGCCGATGCTGCGGCCCGGCCTCGGCGGGGCGCTGAAGATTCCCGGCGACGGGATTCTCTACGCGCCGGTGACCGCGAACTGGCTGCTGCAGCGCGGGCCCGGCATCGTGCTGCGGCGCGACCGCGCGGTCGGCGTCGACGGCGCGCGCGTCACGCTGGCGAGCGGCGACGTGCTGCGCGCACAACGCGTCGTCGTCGCGAACGGCGTCGCCGCGCGTACGCTGCTGCCCGAGCTGCCGCTGCGCCCGAAGAAGGGCCATCTGCTGATTACCGACCGTTATCCGGGGCGCGTCGCGCACCAGCTCGTCGAGCTCGGCTATGCGGCGAGCGCGCATGCGAGCGACGGCACGTCGGTCGCGTTCAACGTGCAGCCGCGGCCGACGGGCCAACTGCTGATCGGGTCGTCGCGCCAGTTCGACACCGAGGATCCGCGCATCGAGCCGCCGGTGCTCGCGCGGATGCTGCGCCGCGCGGCCGGCTACCTGCCCGATCTCGCCGAGCTGAACGCGATCCGCGCATGGACGGGTTTCCGTGCCGCGAGCCCGGACGGCCTGCCGCTGCTCGGCGAACATCCGGCGCGGCCCGGCGTATGGCTCGCCGTCGGCCACGAAGGGCTCGGCGTGACGACCGCGCCGGGCAGTGCGCGGCTGCTGGCCGCGCAGATGGCGGGCGAGCGGCCCGCGATCGACATCGAACCGTATTTGCCGGGACGTTTTCTGACGACGTCCCCCGTAGCCGGAGCGCTTTCATGATCATTCATCTCGACGGCCGCGCGCTGACGGTGGCAGACGGCGTGACCGTCGCGGCCGCCGTGGCGGCGAGCGGCGACGACACGACGCGCGTGTCGTGCACCGGCGCGCCGCGCGCGCCGTTTTGCGGAATGGGCGTCTGCCAGGAGTGCAGGATGACGATCGACGGCCGTCGGCGGCTCGCGTGCCAGACGCTGTGCCGCGACGGCATGCAGGTGGAGCGCACACGATGAAGCAGGAACGACTGAGCGTCGACATCGCGATCGTCGGCGCGGGCCCGGCCGGGCTGTCGGCCGCGCGCGCCGCGGCCCGCAGCGGCGTGACGATCGCCATCGTCGACGACAATCCGCGTGCAGGCGGCCAGATCTGGCGTCAGCCGGCGGCGGCGACGCCGGTACCGGCGGCCGCCGAGCGGCTTGCCGTGCTGCGGCTGCCGAACGTCAGGCATCTCGCGGCCACGCGCATCGTCGCGGAATCGCAGCCGCATACGCTGCTGCTCGAAGACGACGAACGCGCACTGCTGCTCGAATACCGGGCGCTGATTCTGTGCTGCGGCGCGCGCGAACTGCTGCTGCCGTTCCCCGGCTGGACGCTGCCCGGCGTGACAGGCGCCGGCGGGCTGCAGGCGCTGATCAAGTACGGCCTCGACGTGCGCGGCCGGCGCATCGTGATCGCAGGCAGCGGCCCGCTGCTGCTCGCGAGCGCGGCCACCGCGCGCCAGGCCGGCGCGCAGGTGTCGCACGTGCTCGAGCAGGCCGCCTGGCGCGACGTGGCTGCGTTCGGCGCCGGATTGTGGCGCTGGCCGTCGAAGCTCGCGCAGGCCGCGCAGCTGTTCACGGCGGCCTATCGGCCCGATGCGCACGTCGTCGCGGCGTTCGGCGACAAACGGCTCGAAGGCGTGCGGATTCGCCGCGGCGACCGCGAATTCGACGTCGAGTGCGACCGGCTCGCGTGCGGCTTCGGCCTCGTGCCGAACACCGTGCTGCCGAGTCATCTCGGATGCCGGGTCGAAAACGGCGCGGTGGCCGTCGACGCGCATCAGCGCACGAGCCGCGACGGACATTTCGCGGCCGGCGAGTGCACGGGCGTCGGCGGCAGCGAGCTCGCGATGGTCGAAGGCGAAATCGCGGGCTGCGCGGCGACCGGGCAGACCGATGTGCTGCCGGCGCTCGTCGCGCGCCGCGCGCAGTGGCAGGCGTTCGCCGACGCGGTGCGCACGCGCTTCGCGATTCGCGAGCCGATTCGCCGGCTCGCGAAGCCCGATACGCTGCTGTGCCGATGCGAGGACGTGCGTTTCGACGCGGTGGCCGCTGCGCCCGGCTGGACGGCCGCGAAGCTGCAGTCGCGCTGCGGAATGGGGGCGTGTCAGGGGCGCGTATGCGGTGCGGCCGCGCAAGCGCTGTTCGGCTGGACGCCGCCCGTGCCGCGCTCGCCGCTCGTGCCGGCCCGAGTCGGCACGTTGATGCTCGACGGCGCCGCCGCCGACGAATGCGCGTGACGCACGGCGGCGCACGCAGCGCGGCGCATGCTGCCTGCCTGCGCCGCCGCCGCTAATCCGCCGTTTCCTTTTCCCATCTGCCGATCTGCGGCGCGGCGCATGCGCGCAGGCATTCGATCGCGGCCGCGACGGCCGCGCGGTTCGCGCTGTCCGGGTGCCAGTACATCGCGACCGCGCCCTGGCCTTCGAGCCGCATCGGCAGGATCCGGATCGCATTCAGTTGCTCGAAACGTCGCGCGGCACGTTGCGACGCGACGCCGAGCAGGTCCGTATTGTTCAGCAGCGTCAGATTGAGGAGCGACGAGTTCGATTCGACGCAATGCGGCGGCTGCGTGCGGCCGGCCGCCGATAGCGCCGCCTGCAGCGCATTGTGCACCGGCGTGCCGGCCGGCCACACGATCCACGTGTACGACAGCACCTCGTCCCAGCCGACCGAAGCCGCGCCGGCGAGCGGGTGATCGGGCCGCGCGACGAACACGACCGGATCGACGTACAGCGTTTCGACCTGCAGCAGCGGATCGACCGACGCGGAGCCGGTGCGGCCGACGACGATGTCCAGTTCGCCGCGCGCGAGCTGCGGCATCAGCTGCACCAGCGTGCTTTCGTTGAGCCGCACCTGCGCGCGCGGCATCCGTTTCAGCAATTGCGACACCGCGAGCGGCACCGTGTCGGCGGCCGCGACGCCCGATGTGCCGATCGTCACGAGGCCGCTGCCGCCTTCGCGCAGTGCGGCCATGTCGTCGCGCGCGACGTCGAGCTGCGCCTCCACGCGGCGCGCGTGCTCGATCAGCGCGTCGCCGTACGGCGTCGGCCGCAACCCGCGCGCATGCCGCTCGAAGAGCGGCAGCCCGACGTCCTCTTCGAGTTCCTTCAGCCACTTCGACAACGCCGGCTGCGTGGTCGCGAGCGCCGCCGCCGACTGGCTCAGATTGCCGGTGCTCGCCAGGCTCAGCAGCACCTGCAGATGCCGCAGCCGCAGACGGTAAGTCCAGTCCATTGCCTGCCTCGTATCGAGAGATATATCCAGAACCATATGAATTAGATGATTTGATCATTTTACGGGATATGTCTGGTCGCATATAAATCCGTCAACAGGCCGCATCGTGCGGCCGCCGCCCAGAACGAGCGCCGAGGCCGCGATCGGCCGATACCAGGAGACACCATGACGACCCGACATCCGGACCCGTCGCGCGCCGCCTATTACGCGCGCATCGCCGAGCAGCGCCTGACGCCGCTGTGGGAGTCGCTGCACAGCCTCGTGCCGAAGACGCCGCAGCCGGCCGCCCGGCCCGCGATCTGGAAGTACGCGCAGGTGCGCGATCTGGTGATGCAGGCCGGCGACGTGATCAGCGCCGAAGAGGCCGTGCGCCGCGTGCTGGTGCTGGAGAATCCGGGGCTGCCCGGCCGTTCGAGCATGACGCCGAACCTGTACGCGGGCCTGCAGCTGATCCTGCCGGGCGAGATCGCGCCGAGCCATCGCCATACGCAATCGGCGCTGCGCTTCATCGTCGAAGGGCGCGGCGCGTGGACCGCGGTGAACGGCGAGCGCACGACGATGCATCCGGGCGACTTCATCATCACGCCGTCGTGGACCTGGCACGACCACGGCAATCCGTCCGTGGAAGCGGGCGGCGAGCCGGTCGTGTGGCTCGACGGGCTTGACATCCCGCTCGTCGCGCATCTCGACGCGGGGTTCGCGGAGAACTACCCGGAAGCCGTGCAGCCCGTCAGCCGGCCCGAAGGCGACAGCTTCGCGCGCTACGGCCACAACATGGTGCCGGTGCGGCATCGCGCGACCGATCCGACCTCGCCGATCTTCAGCTACCCGTATGCGCGCAGCCGCGAGGCGCTCGACGCGCTGTACCGGAACGGCGAGCTCGACGCGTGGGACGGCGTGAAGCTGCGCTACGTGAACCCGGCGACCGGCGGCTGGCCGATGCCGACGATCGCGACCTTCATGCAGTTCCTGCCGGCCGGCTTCGACGGCCGCACGTATCGCAGCACCGACGCGACGATCTACTGCGTCGTCGAAGGCAGCGGCACCGCGCATATCGGCGGCGACGCGTTCGCGTTCGAGCCGCACGACATCTTCGTCGCGCCGTCGTGGGCGCCGGTGCGGCTGTCGGCATCGTCCGACAGCGTGCTGTTCAGCTATTCCGACCGGCCCGTGCTGTCCGCGCTGAACCTGCTGCGCGAAGCGCGCGACTGACGCCGGCGGCTGTCCACGATCCGTTTTCCGCGCGCCGCCGAAGTCGCGGCGCGCGCCCCTTCATTCATGTCTACGCTGGAGCCGTTCATGACTTTCGTTTTCCCGCCCGAAGCCCCGGTCGCACTTCCTGTCGCCGGCAGCGATGCCCGTTTTCCGGTGCGCCGCGTCTACTGCGTCGGCCGCAACTATGCCGCCCATGCGCGCGAGATGGGCTTCGATCCCGATCGCGAGCCGCCGTTCTTCTTCTGCAAGCCGGCCGACGCCGTCGTGCCGGTCGCATACGGCGAAACGCTCGAACTCGCGTATCCGTCGCAGACGCAGAACTATCACTACGAAGCCGAACTGGTCGCGGTAATCGGCAAGGGCGGGGCCGACATTCCGCTCGGCAGCGCGCTCGACCACGTGTGGGGCTATGCGGTCGGCCTCGACATGACGCGCCGCGACCTGCAGATGAAGATGCGCGAGATGGGCCGCCCGTGGGAAATCGGCAAGGCGTTCGACCGCTCGGCGCCGATCGGCCCGGTGCATCGGGCGAGCGCCGTCGGCCATTTCGAGCAGGGCGGCCTGTGGCTGACCGTCAACGGTGCGACGAAGCAGAAGAGCGACGTGTCGCACCTGATCTGGTCGGTCGCGGAGACGGTCGCGGACCTGTCGAAATTCTTCCGCCTCGAACCGGGCGACGTGATCTTTACCGGCACGCCGGAAGGCGTGGGCGCGGTCGTGCGCGGCGACGAGATGAAGGTCGGTGTCGAGCGGCTCGGCGAACTCACCGTGCGCGTCGTCTGACGCCCGTTTTCGAAAGGTCCCATCGTGCAACTGCATAGCTTCTTCAACAGTTCGACGTCCTACCGGGTGCGCATTGCGCTCGCGCTGAAAGGGCTGTCTTACGACACGCTGCCGGTGAACATCCGCATCGGCGCGCATCGCGACGCGCACTACGTCGACGACGTCAATCCCTCCGCGTCGGTGCCCGCGCTCGTCGACGGCGATTTCCGCCTCGGTCAGTCGCTCGCGATCATCGACTATCTCGACGCGACGCATCCGCAGCCGCGGCTGATTCCCGTCGATCCGCGACAGCGTGCGCGCGTGCTCGAGCTTGCGCTGCTGATCGCCTGCGACATCCATCCGGTGAACAACCTGCGCGTGCTGCGCTATCTCGACGGCGAACTCGACGTGACGCCGCAGCAGAAGACGGCGTGGTACCGGCACTGGATCGCCGAAGGGATGGCGGGCGTCGAGCGCCTGCTCGCGCGCGCCGACACGGGGCCGTGGTGCTTCGGCGATGCGCCGACGCTGGCCGACGTGTGCCTCGTCCCGCAGATCGCGAACGCGCTGCGGATGGACTGCGATCTGAGCGCGTATCCGCGCAGCCTCGCGGTGTACGAACACGCGCAGCGCGAGCCGGCCTTCTTGGCCGCCCAGCCGCAGCGGCAACCGGATTACGTCGCCTGAGGCGATCGGGGGAGACAGACATGAATCAGGCAGGAGACAAGGGCCGCCGCGTGCTCGTGATCGGCGGCGGCATCGGCGGGCTGGCGACGGCGCTCGCGCTCGCGCGGCAGGGCATCCGCGTGAAGCTGCTCGAGCAGGCCGCGCAGATCGGCGAGATCGGGGCGGGCATCCAGCTCGCCGCGAACGCGTTCAATGCGCTGGACGCGCTCGGCGTCGGCGAGGCGGCGCGCAGCCGTGCGGTGTTTACCGACTGGCTGCAGCTGATGGATGCGGTCGATGCGCACGAAGTCGCGCGCATCGATACCGGCGCCGCGTATCGCGCACGGTTCGGCAATCCGTATGCGGTGATTCATCGCGCGGACATCCATCTGTCGATCTACGAGGCGGTCAGGAATCATCCGCTGATCGAATTTCGCACCAGCACGCAGGTGTGCGGCTTTGAACAGGACGGCAACGGCGTGACCGTGGTCGATCAGCACGGCGAACGCTATCGCGCCGAGGCGGTGATCGGCTGCGACGGCGTGAAATCGGCGATCCGCCACGCGCTGATCGGCGACGCGCATCGCGTGACGGGGCACGTGGTCTACCGCGCGGTCGTCGACGTCGAGAACATGCCGGTCGATCTGCAGATCAACGCGCCCGTCGTATGGGCCGGCCCGCATTGCCATCTCGTCCACTATCCGCTGCGCGGCGGCCGCCAGTACAACCTCGTCGTCACGTTCCACAGCCGCGAGCAGGAAACCTGGGGCGTGCGCGACGGCAGCAAGGAGGAAGTGCTGTCGTATTTCGAGGGCATTCATGCGCTGCCCAGGCAGATGCTCGATCGGCCGACGTCGTGGAAGCGCTGGGCGACGGCCGACCGCGATCCGGTCGAGCGCTGGAGCGCGGGCCGCGCGACGGTGCTCGGCGACGCCGCGCATCCGATGACGCAGTACATCGCGCAGGGCGCCTGTCAGGCGCTCGAGGATGCGGTCACGCTCGGCGCGGCCGTCGCGCAGACCGATGGCGATTTCGAGGCCGCGTTCGCGCTGTACGAACGCGTGCGGATTCCGCGTACCGCGCGCGTGCTGTATTCGGCGCGCGAAATGGGGCGCATCTATCACGCGAAGGGCGTCGAGCGGCAGGTGCGCAATGCGCTGTGGGTCGGACGCACGCAGTCGCAGTTCTACGACGCGCTCGAGTGGCTGCATGGATGGCGCGCCGACGACTGCCTGAAGCCGGTCGCGTAACGCGCACGACGGCCCCGCGCGCCGGCCGAGCCGCGCGCGTTCCTGGAGGAGACATCATCATGGATACCACGCTGCCCGTCGACGTCAGCGAATGGATCGACCGGCGACGCGTGTCGCCGTTTCAGATCGCGATTGTCGTGCTGTGCTTTCTCATCGTCGCGATCGACGGGTTCGACACCGCGTCGATCGGATTCGTCGCGCCCGTGATCCGGGCGGAATGGCAACTGTCGCCTGCGCAGCTCGCGCCGGTGTTCGGCGCGGGGCTGGCCGGGCTGATGGCCGGCGCACTGGCGTTCGGGCCGTTCGGCGACCGGTTCGGGCGGAAGCGGCTGCTGCTCGCCTGCGTCGCATGCTTCGGCGTCGCGAGCGCCGCGTCCGCGAGTGCGGGCGGTGTCACGGAACTGATCGCGTGGCGCTTCGTGACAGGGCTCGGGCTTGGCGGTGCAATGCCGAACGCGATCACGCTGACGTCCGAATACTGTCCCGCGCGTCGCCGTTCGCTGCTCGTGACGACGATGTTCTGCGGCTTCACGATCGGCTCGGCGCTCGGCGGCCTCGTCGCCGCATCGCTGATCGAACGCGACGGCTGGCGCGCGGTGCTCGTCGTCGGCGGTGTCGCGCCGCTGCTGTTGCTGCCGGTGCTCGCATGGCGGCTGCCGGAATCGGTGCGCTATCTGGTGAACAGCGGCGCGGCGCGCGAGCGGATCGCGGCGCTGCTGAGCCGCATCGCGCCGGATCCGCATCTCGCGCACGCGTCGTTCGTCGCGCCGCGCGGCAAGCCGGCGGCGTCGCCGCTCGGCCGGCTGTTCGGGCCCGATCTGCTGCGCGGTACGCTGCTGCTGTGGCTCGCATTCTTCATGAGTCTGCTCGTGATCTACCTGCTGTCGAGCTGGCTGCCGACGCTGCTGCGCACGACCGGCGCGACGCTGCAGACCGCCGCGCGCGTGACCGCGATGTTTCAGATCGGCGGTACGCTCGGTGCGATCGTGCTCGGCTGGCTGATGGACCGCTTCGATCCGCATCGCGTGCTGGCCTGCAGCTACGTGGCGGCCGGCGTGTTCGTCGCGGCGATCGGCATCTGCGCGGCATCGCCGTGGGGCGCCGCGCTGGCCGTGTTCGCAGCCGGCTTCTGCGTGTCTGGCTCGCAGGTGGGGGCGAATGCGCTATCGGCGGCGTTCTATCCGACCGACTGCCGGACGACGGGCGTCAGCTGGGCCAACGGGATCGGGCGCGGCGGGTCGGTGGTCGGCTCGATGGCGGGCGGCGCAATGCTCGCGGCGGGGCTGCCGCTGCCGACCGCCTTTGCCGTCGTCGCGGTGCCGTGTGTGGTTGCGGGGCTTGCCGTTCTCGTGCTCGGCGCGGTGCGCGGCGGCACGCGGCGCGAGGCCGGCGCCGACGCGATCGCGGGCGAGAACGTGTGACCGGGCGTCGGGCGATCGCGAGACTGCGTCGACGCGGCGGGACGTTTCGGCATCGGTCGATGCCGGCGTCCCCGGTTATATCGGCGTCATGGCGCAGGCCGCGATCCGGCATAGGGCGAGCCCCGCGGACAGACGACGCACCGTAGCGTCACGACCGCTCGTGCGCGCGCGGCGATGCGGTGAGCCGGGCGGGCAGCCGACTCAACCACGCGTGCAGCCGGTCGCGCCAGCTGTATCGACCGGCGGCCGTGACGATTGTCACGCGTACGTCTGCGCCGGCACCGGCCGCGAGTGCAACGTGACCCGGCGCATCCATCGTCAGACATTCGCCTTCGGTCAGCACGCGCCGGACCGTCAGAGGCGCGTCCGGCAGCCAGTCGAGCGTGCGGTCCCGCCACGTGACGGCAAGCGTGCCGTCCAGCACGATCAATCGACAGCCCTTGTCGAGCCACGCAAAGTGGCTTTGCCCGGCGTCGAGCCGGATGTCCTGCGTTTGCATCGCGAATCCTTTCCCGGTAACGCAGCCCCGCGACGGCGAGGCGACAGCGTGCGCTCAGGTTAGGGAAACGGGCACAAGCGCAACAGATTCAGCCGACGAGAATCTGTTGCGGTGCAGGCCGCGATTTTTGCGGGCTGTATCGGTCGGTTTGCCTCGAATCTGTATCTGGCGTGCACTGCGCGCAGCCGGCACGATCGCTCGCATGACACCCTTTGCCGAGATCGCCCGAGAAGCCTTGCCGATGGACGGCGAGCCGTTGTACGAACGGCTCGCCGAGCATTACCGCCGCATCATCGCGGCCGGCACGCTGTCGCCCGGCGACCGGATGCCGTCCGTGCGCACGTTCATGGCGCAGCACGGCGTGAGCCTGTCGACGGCGATCCAGACGTTCCGGCGGCTCGAGGATGCGGGCTGGTGCGAGGCAAGGCCGCGGTCCGGGTATTTCGTGCGCCGCCGCGCATCGCCGGTGCTCGACGCGCTGCCGGAAGGCGATGCGGCGCCGCTCGCCATCGCGCCGCCGTTCGCGGGGCTGCACGAACGCGTGTCGCGTGTGATCGACCGCGGCCACACGGCGACCGATGCGCTGAACCTCGGCGGCGCGTCCGCCGCCGCGTCGCTGTATCCGACCGAACGTCTGCAGGCGCTCGCGATCCGCCTGCTGCGGCGCAAGCCGACGCTGTTGACCGACGCGGGGCGCATCGACGCCCTGCCGGAGTTCCGCCACGCGATGGCGAAGCGCGCGCTGTCGTACGGCGTAACGGTATCGCCGGACGACGTGATGTCGACGAGCGGCGGCGTCGACGCAGTCAATCTCGCGCTGCGCGCAGTCGCGCAGCCCGGCGACACGATCGCGATCGAATCGCCGGCGTTCTTCGGGCTGCTTCAACTGCTCGAAAGCCTCGGCATGCGCGCGCTCGAAATTCCGGCGAGCCCGACGACGGGGCTGTCGATCGAGGCACTCGAAGTCGCGCTGAACGCCTATCCGGACATTCGCGCCGTCGTGGTCGTGCCGAACCTGCAGAACCCGCTCGGCAGCGTGATGCCCGACGAACGCAAGGCGGCGCTCGTCGCGCTGTGCGCGAGCCGCGGCGTGGCCGTGATCGAGGACGAGCCGTACCGCGAACTCGTCGACGTGCCGCAGGCGGTGAAGCCCGTGAAGGCATGGGACCGGGACGGCACCGTCATCTATTGCCCGTCGTTCAACAAGGTGCTTGCACCGGGAATGCGACTCGGCTGGATGAGCGGCGGGCGTTGGCACGCGCGCGTGAAGATGCTGAAGTTCGCGCACAGCCGTCACAACGCGGCGCTGCTCCAGGCAGTGGCAGCCGAATTCGTCGGTTCGGGCGCGTTCGACCGCCATCTGCGCCGATTCCGCGAGCAACTGCGCGTACAGCGCGACGCAACAGCGGATGCGATTGCGCGGCATTTCCCCGCCGGTACACGGATGAACCGGCCGCCGGGCGGGATGCTGCTCTGGATCGCGCTGCCCGACGGCGTGCATTCGGACGCATTGTTCGATGCCGCGCTCGCTCGAGGCATCAGGATCGCGCCCGGTTCGATCTTTTCGAACTCGAATCGCTTCGACGCCTATATCCGGATCGGCTGCACGCGGGCCTTCGACGCGGCACAGGAGGCGGCATTCGACACGCTGGGCCGGCTCGTGCGCGACGCGATCGCGGCGGGCTGAGCGGACGCGATCGCTCGCACGAACGGCGCGCGAGCGGGAGGGCGCGCGCACGATCAGCGGCCTGCGCTATGTGAGGCGAGGTGTTCGCGAATCAGGGACAGATAGCGATCGCCGACGGAAAAGTCGCGCGCCACGCGCGGCCGATGCGCATGCCGCAGCGTGGCCGGTGCACTCATCCCCAGATACCGGCATACCGCGGACGGGTAAGGCTTGCGCGTATGGCCGAGCTGACGGGCAGCGCGCTCGACGCGCGCATCGCCGACCTGCGCCCGCAGCCATGCCAATACCTGGCGGTCGATGTCGTTGACGATACGGACCAGATGTTCCATCGCACACCTCCACTGTTCATCGATACAGTACTGTAAATATAAACAGTGTTTGAGGCCACTGCAAGCGAGCACGCACGCTCCTGGCCATCCGGCCAGGGTCAGCGCGCCGGCGCGGCGGCAGCGGCGCGCACGGCCGAGGCAGGTGCCTGCGCGCGCGCCACATTGGCCGCCGTTCCGCCACGCGCCGCAGCGAGCCCCGCATAGCGCGCATCGGTCAGCGTGCCGAGGAACGCGACGATGTCGTCGATTTCGGCGTCGGTCAGTGCGGGCACGGCGCCCGGCCGGCGGTTCATCGGCGTCGAATTGACGTTGATGTTGCCGCGATACGCGGCCGGCACGTCGTCGAACGTCGCCGCGCCGTGATACCAGCGGCGCGGATCGGTCGACCGCGTGTTGTAGAACGCGACCGCGTCGCGCAAGTTGGCGAACACGCCGTTGTGCATGAACGTCTGCTTCACCGCGACGTTGCGCAGCCCCGGCGTGCGCAGATAACCGCACCATTGCGTCGGCTCGGGCCAGCGCAGCCGGCGCGCGGTATCGCACAGCCCGTTGTCGAAGTGCCGCGGGTCGCGATTCGCCGGGAGCGCGCGATTGCGCGGCACCGCGATCGCGTCGTAGCCGAAGTCGGTGAACAGCGAGCGCTCCGGGCGGCTCGACGTTTCCGACAGCGTATGGCAGCTCATGCAGTTGCCCTTGTCGGGATTCCGAAACAGAGCGAGCCCGCGCATCTCGGCCGGCGCGAGGGGCGTGCGCGTGCGCAGATACGCGTCGAAGCGCGACGTGAACGGCGCCATTTCGTCGCTCTGCAAATACGCTTCGACGGCGGTCCCGAGCGCGCGTACGAGCTGCTCGGGGTCGCGCCGCACCGAGATGCCGAAGCGGGCGGC
Source organism: Burkholderia sp. HMSC10F09 (assembly GCF_001806955.1). Taxonomy (NCBI): domain Bacteria; kingdom Pseudomonadati; phylum Pseudomonadota; class Betaproteobacteria; order Burkholderiales; family Burkholderiaceae; genus Burkholderia; species Burkholderia sp. HMSC10F09. The sequence continues at coordinate 18,400 of NZ_KV786879.1, read as the reverse complement.
CAGATCGGCACCGAGATCGGTCGCGTCGACCTTGCGCAGCAGCGCGGCCGGCGAACGGTTGTTCATCTCGTTCGGATCGAACAGCGGGCCGCGGATCTGCTCGGCGAGCGTGTCGGCGCGGCCGTCGCTGAACAGCCCGCCGAACGGCGACGGCGCGGGTGCATCGTCGTCTTGATAGAAGTGGCGGCGCGGCACATAGCGCACGTACAGCAGCGACGGCGCGTTGCGCGCGCTGAAGCGGCCGGGGCGGCTGCCTTGCGGCACGCCGGGCCCCGCGAGCGAAGCCGCCGACAGCGTCGGCGCGAACGCGCGGCCCGGATCGTGGCACCCCGCGCACGACATCCCGCGCGGCTCGGACAGCCGCGTGTCGAAGAAGATCCGGCGGCCGAGCGCGACGAGCGTGGGCTCGGGCGCGAAGCGCGCGGTTGCCGCGTCGATCTTGCCGGCGACCTGCGGTGTGCCGTTGCCGACGACGCCGACCACGCGCGACGGCGGCGCACCGGGCAGCAGGACCGTTTCCGAAGCCGGCGCGGCGCTTGCCGTAAGCGCCAGCCCGGCAAGCATCGCGGCGGCACATGCGAGCAGCATGCGTTTTCGACGGGCGCGCGCGGGAACGGAAGTCGCGCCTGGCGCAGGCGCGGCGGCGCGGCCTACCGAATCGGCTGAAGCGGCCGAAGCGGCAGCCGGAGCGGACGTCTCGAACGGAACGGCGTCTGCCATCGCAGCGGAAACTCGCGCCGAATCCGTGAGCGACTTCGTCACGGCGGCGCAGCGATCGCGCAAATGCGCCGGACGATGCGCATATCGAACCTCGTCGATCACGGTGCAATGAATCCCGTCTTGTCGCATGCGAGCGTCGTCCCCGACTGATCGCATGACGCGAGCAGCTTGCCCGCCGCCGAATACGCGTGGAATACCCAGCCGGTCGCCGGCGCCGCGCGCCGCTCCATGATCAGAAAGCCGAAACTGTTGTTGTGCGACAGCCGCTGGATCACCGCGCCGGGCGCGGGCGTCAGGCCGGCCGGGAAAGGATCGGGCAGCGCGACGTCGAGGTTGTCGCCGCCGTTGCCGGACACGATCGTCGCCGGATGGCCGGACGAGAAGTCGATCGCCTGGAAGTCGTGCACGTGGCCGTGCAGCGCGACGTGCACGCCGGGCGGATAGTACGCCTGCGCGTTGAGGCTCGACATCACCGACTGCAGCGCGAGGTTGCCGGGTGCGGGCGTGCTGCCTGCGATCGGCGCGAACGCGAGGATCGGATGATGGTTCGTGAAGATCGTCGTCGTCATGCCGGCCTTCGACGCGAGCGCGGCCACCGTCTGGAACTGCTTCTGGTAGATGCGGAACTGCGCGTCGGTCGGCTTCAGCGCGTTGCGGCCCACCTTCGCGCTATCGAACACGATGACCTGCGTACCGCCGCCGAGCGACACCGCGTAAGGCTCCGAATAGTTCGCGTCGTTGTCGTTCGCCGGATCGTCGCACGAGCGGGACGCCGAGTACGGGCGCGGATCGAGGAAGCGGAACCAGCCCTGACCGGCGCGCGCGCATTCCTCGTGGTTGCCGCGCACGACGACCCACGGCGCTTTCGCCATGAGCGGCGCCGCCGGCCGGAACAGATCGGCCTGCCAGGTATCCCAGCCGTAGCCCCACGGGCTGTCCTTGCAGCCCGCGATGTCGGGCGGGCACGCGTTTTCGCGGTAGTGATAGTCGCCGACGTGCAGCACGAGATCCGGCGACAGCTTCGCGACGCTGGCCGCGATCGTGTCGAACGGCCATACCGTCGGGTCGTTGCACGCCTGCCATGCGTTGTCGGCCTTTTTCATCCGGCAGCCGGTGTCGGCGATGATCGCGATGCGCTGCGGCTGCGCTTTCGGCAGCGGCAACGTGCGGCCCGCGACGCTGGCCGTCTGCGCGTCGGCCGGCAGCGTCGCTTCGCAGACGCTGACCGGAAAACTCGACGGCTTCGAATCGGCCGGGTCGCTCGCCGTCGGGCGTTGCGGCGCCGTCGCGGCGCCCGCGCGCAGCGTCATCCGCGACAGCTTGCCGTCGACGATCAGCTGCGGACACAGCGGATCGTCGGACGACGCCGGCTGATAGGCCGTGATCGCGCGCGCGATCGCCTGGTTCGCATCGCCGATCTCGACCCACGCGGCCTGCACGTTGATGGCGGCGCTGGCCGGATCGGCGGGCGCATCGATGTGGTTCGAACACGCGGACAGTGACGCGAAGGCCGCAAGGGCCGCGCAGCGCGCGCGCAACGCGCGAGAGAGGAGTCGTCGCATGGGGAGCACCGTACGAAAGCCGCCAACGTTACGCAGCGCAAATGTAAGAAATATGAAAATAAGGCGCAACGCGGGCGTGTCGGGACGCGCCGCGACAGGGTTGACTTCAAGCCGGCTTGAGGCAGCACAGTGTGATGGACGATCGACGAAGCAGACAACGGGAGCCGCGAATGAAACAGAACCACGCCAACGAAGAACAGTCCGCGCTGTGGAACGGCCCGTCGGGACGCGCGTGGGTGGACATCCAGGCGTCGCTCGACCGGCTGTTCGAGCCGTTCGCGACACTGCTCGCGGATGCCGCAGCCGCATCGTCCGCGCGCGCCGTGCTGGATGTCGGCTGCGGGACGGGCGCGGTCACGCTCGACATCGCGCGGCGGCTCGGCGCGGACGCACAGTGCACGGGCGTCGATATTTCGGCGCGGATGATCGACGCGGCGCACGAGCGTGGGAAGCGCAGCGGCCTGCGCGTGCACTTCGTGTGCGCGGATGCGCAGACGCATGCGTTCGTGCCCGCCAGTGTCGATCTGATCGTGTCGCGTTTCGGCGTGATGTTTTTCGACGATCCGGTCCGCGCGTTCGCGAATCTGCGGCGTGCGGCGCGCACCGACGCGGCGTTGCGGTTCGTCGCGTGGCGCAGTGCGGCCGAGAATCCGTTCATGACGACCGCCGAGCGGGCCGCTGCGCCGCTGCTGCCGGACCTGCCGCCGCGACGGCCCGGCGCGCCTGGGCAGTTCGCGTTCGGCGACCGGCAGCGCATTGCAGCGGTGCTGTCCGACAGCGGCTGGGCCGACATCGCGATCGAGCCCGTCGATATCGCATGCGCGCTGCCGGAACCCGCGCTGAACGACTACATCGGGCGGCTGGGGCCGGTCGGCCTGGCGCTGCAGCAGGTGGACGATGCGACGCGGCGCCGCGTGGTCGAAACGATCCGCAACGCGTTCGAACCTTACGTGCAGGGCGCCGACGTGCGGTTCGAGGCGGCGTGCTGGCTGGTCAGCGCACGCGCGCCATCGTCGGCCGCGTAAGGCGCGGCGCGGGCAGCCGCGCGCACCACGGGCGCGCCGTCCGTGCGCGATGCCGCGCCGGACGACGGCGCATGCAGGTCAGCGACGCCGAGCGCGCAGCATCAGCCACGCGCAGCCCATCGCGACGAGCGCGAGTCCGAGCAGGCTCGCCTCGACGCCGAGCGCGAAGCCCGGCGGCATCTCGCCGCTGTTCGGCACGGGCGCGAGGTTGCCGGCGATCGCGACCGCGCCGCCGGCCAGCAGCGCCACGCAGACGATCCAGTAGAGCTTGCCGCGCGCCGCAGCGGCGCGGATGCGCCACAGCGCGATGCCCAATGCGCCGACATAGAGCAGGACGAGCGTGCCGAGCGCGACGAAGTCGGCAGTGCGATCGTGCAGGATGCCGCTCATCGCTCGGATCCTGCATGCGTCGCGGGCGGGATGGGGCACGCGTTCATTCCGACTCCGTCGCGTGTCCCGGCGCGCGGCTCAGCAGATGCGTGCGCTTGTCGGCGGCGAGCGACACGTAGCGCTCGTACTGGCGCAGCACGTCGGCGATCACTTCGTCGCCGCGCAGGTATTCGATGTCGTAACCGAGCCGCCCGTCCTCGAAGAACGTGATGATGCCGTACACGTGCGGGCGCGCCGACTGCGGCTCCGCCGCTTCGCGCATCAGGAATGCGGGCGCGGTTTTCGCGGTCACGCGCACGCCGTAGACAAAATCGCGCTGCTCGGCGGTCGGCACCGTGAGCCGCACCGCATCGTCGCTGTCGCGCTGCACGTGCGCCTCGACGCCGCCCGCGCGCAATTCGTCGGCGACCTTGCGCAGCGCGGGCATCACGGTGTCGGCGACGAACTGGCGCGCATCGGCCTCGGTCGTCTGGCGCAGGATGTGCGTCAGACGATGGCGCCAGTGCTGGCCGGTCCAGAAGCTCGTCGCGGGCGCGACGTCCTGCGAGTAGTGCGCGCGATCGGCGGCGAGCCCGCGCCAGAGGCCGTAGCACAACGCGAGCATGATGATGGCCACCGGCAACGCGGCCATCAGCGTCATCGCCTGCAGCGCGCCGAGGCCGCCGGCGACGAGCAGCACGGCTGCCGTCACGCCGAGCAGCGCGGCCCAGAACAGCCGTTGCCAGACCGGCGAACGGGCCGCGCCGCGCGTCGCGATCTGATCGATCACGAACGCGCCGGAATCGGCCGACGTGACGAAGAACACCGCGATCAGCAGGATCGCCACGATCGAAAGCAACTGCGATAGCGGCAGGAAATCGAAGAAGCGGAACAGCAGGGCGTCGACGTTGGTGGCCGTCTGCGCGAGCGCACCGGCCGCGCCGTGCGTGTCGAGCCAGATCGCGCTGTTGCCGAACACGGTCATCCATACGAGGTTGAACGCGGTCGGCACGAGCAGCACGCCGATCACGAACTGACGGATCGTGCGGCCGCGCGAAATGCGCGCGATGAACATCCCGACGAACGGCGACCACGACACCCACCACGCCCAGTAGAGAATCGTCCAGCCGCCGAACCAGCCTTCGTCGCGCGGCGGCGCATACGCATACGTCCGGAACGACAGGTCGACGAGGCTCGACAGATACTGGCCGATGTTGTCGCTGAGCGCGCGCAACAGGAACGTGGTCGGCCCGACGATCGCGACGAACGCGAGCAGCAGGAATGCCAGCAGCAGATTCAGCTCGGACAGGCGCCGCACGCCCTTGTCGAGGCCGCTCGCCGCCGACAGGCCCGCGAGGATCACGACCAGCGCGACGAGTCCGACGCGAAACGCGTTGCCGCCCGTATCCCAGCCTGCGACCGTATGCAGCCCGGCGCTGATCTGCATCACGCCGTAGCCGAGCGTCGTCGCAATGCCGGCGACCGTGCCGACCAGCGCGAACGCGTCGACCGCGTGGCCGATCCAGCCGTTCACGCGCTCGCGCAGCACCGGATACAGCCCCGAGCGCAGCGTGAGCGGCAGGTTGTAGCGAAAGCCGAAGTACGCGAGCACGAGGCCCATCAGCCCGTAGATCGCCCACGCATGAAAGCCCCAGTGAAAGAACGTCATCAGCATCGCTTCGCGCGCGGCGCCGGGCGAAGCGGGCTCGACGGTCGGCGGCTTCAGGAAGTGCTGCATCGGCTCGCCGACGCCGAAGTACATCAGGCCGATACCCATGCCGGCCGCGAACAGCATCGCCGTCCAGGACACGAAGCTGAATTCGGGCTCCGCATCGTCGGGGCCGAGCCGGATGTTGCCGAAATCGCTGGCCGCGATCAGCACGAGGAACACGAGAAACGCCGTGACGGCCAGCACATAGAACCAGTCGAAGCGCGCGACGACCCATTGCTGGCCGGCGCTGAACAGCGCGCCGGCCTCGTCGGGCAGCAACGCACAGACGACGAGCAGCGCGCCGATCAGCGCGAGCGACGGCAGTACGACCTGCGGCTTGAACGTGGTACGCGGCGAGGAACGGGAATCGGGCATGGCGGGCATCCAGTAGCGGGTGCAACGAAGCGCGACGCCGCCCCGGCCGCGCATCGCGCGCCGGACCCTGATGCGGCGTGCATCGAATGTACCCCGGTGTCGGGACTGCAGAAAGGGTCGTGCAGCAAAATCGAGCTGACGAATTGTAAGGTATTCGACGAATAAGGGAAAACCCGAATGACGCGCGCGCCGCGTGCGAAGGGCGCGCACCCGCGTGACAACCCTGATGAAAGTTTATTTTTTTCGCCTTGCGGATTGTGTAAATTGATTTACATCTTCGTTGCGGCCTGCAGCTCATGACGCTTTCCGTTCCTCCCGATGTCGGTGCCGACGAACCCGCGATCGCCGAGCGCATTGCGGCCGCGATGCCGTCGATGACGCCGATCCACCGGCGCATGGGCGAGTTTGTGCTCGCGAATCCGTTTCGCGCGGCGACGATGCGGATCGACGAGCTCGCGCTCGCGGTGAACGCGTCGATCGCGACCGCGAACCGCTTCGCGAAGGCGCTCGGCTTCGACGGCTATCCGGCGATGCGCGCGGCGCTCGTGCGCGGTTTCGAGGCGACGCTCGCGCCGGTCGAACGGCTGCGCTCCGCGCAGGAGCAGGAGCCCGGCGTGCGCGGCAGCGCCTGGATCGACACGGTGTTCGATCAGGCGGTCGCGAATATCGAGAACACGCGCGCGCAGCTGAACGCCGCCGACGTCGAAGCCGCCGTCGAGGCGATCGTCGGCGCGCGGCGCGTGCTGATTCTCGGCGCCGGGTCGAGCGCGTTTCTCGCGGGGCTGATGGAGCACGGGCTCTCGGTGTGTCACGACAACGTGCAGTCGCTCGCGCTGCTCGGCGGCCCGTCGCATGCGGCGCGGCGCCTCTACACGGCCGATGCGCGCGACCTCGTGATCGCGCTCGCGTTTCCGCGCTACGTGAAGGACACGGTCGAGCTCGCCACGCGGGCGGCTGCGCGCGGCGCACGCGTGCTCGCGATCACCGACGGCCGTGAATCGCCGCTCGCGCCGATCGCCTCGCTGAGTCTGTACGTGAAGGCCGAGCGGCGCTTCGCGGCGACGTCCGAGGCGGCCGTGCTGGCGACGATCGAAGCGCTGATCGACGCGGTCGCGCTGCGCACGCACCGTTCCGCGAAATCCGCGGCCGAGATGACCGAATTCGTGCTGCCATGGCTCGTGCAGCCGCAAGCGGCCGTTCCCGCTCCGAACCTTTCCTTTCCCCGCCCGGACCCATCATGACTTCACCCGCGATCGTCGCGATTCACGGCGGCGCAGGCACGATCCTGCGCGATGCAATGGACACCGACACCGAACGGCAGTACCGCGCGGAGCTGACTGCGATCCTGCAGGCCGCGCAGGCAGTGCTGGCCGAGGGCGGCAGTGCGCTCGACGCGGTGACGGTCGCCGTGCGCATGCTCGAAGACTGTCCGCTGTTCAATGCGGGCCGCGGTGCGGTCTATACGGCGGAAGGCAAGCACGAACTCGATGCGGCGATCATGGACGGCGCGACGCGAGCGGCCGGTGCGATCTGCTGCGCGACGCGCGTGCGCAACCCGGTGCTCGCCGCGCGGCGCGTCATGGAGGCGAGCGAGCACGTGCTGTTTGCCGGCGCGGGCGCCGATGCGTTCGCGGCCGCGCAAGGGCTCGAACTCGTCGAGCCGGGCTACTTCGATACCGACGCGCGTCATGCGCAGTGGCTCAACGCACGCGCGGCGGCCGGCATGATGCTCGACCACGATGCGGCGACGTTTGCGTTCGGCGCGCCGCGCCGCGCGGAGCCGCTGGATCCGGACCGCAAGCACGGCACGGTCGGCGCGGTCGCGCGCGATCTGCAGGGGCACGTCGCCGCGGCGACCTCGACCGGCGGCATCACGAACAAGCAGCCGGGACGCGTCGGCGACTCGCCGATCATCGGCGCGGGCTGCTATGCGGACGACGCGACCTGCGCGGTGTCCGCCACGGGCACCGGCGAGATGTTCATGCGGCTCGCGGCCGCGCACGACGTGGCGGCGCAGATCGCCTATCGCGGCGCGACGCTCGCGCAGGCCGCCCACGACGTCGTGATGAACCAGCTGCCGCGGCTCGCGGGCCGCGGCGGCATCATCGCGGTCGATGCGTTCGGCAACGTCGCGATGCCGTTCAACACCGAAGGGATGTATCGCGGCCATGCGCGCGTCGGCGCCGCGCCGGTCGTCGGCATCTATCGCGACGACGATGCGAGCTGATGCCGCCGTGTTCGAGGAGACCCGCATGAAACCGAGTCCGTCCGGTCTGATGCTGCCCGAGCAGCGCGTCGTCGCCGTCGACGATCTGTCGGTGATGTTCCGCCGCGAACGCGCGACCTTCGACGCGGTGCGCCACGTGTCGTTTCACGTCGATCGCGGCGAGACGCTCGCGATCGTCGGCGAATCGGGTTCCGGCAAGTCGGTCACGTCGCTTGCGCTGATGCGGCTCGTCGAGCATGGCGGCGGCGAGATCACGAGCGGGCGGATCGCGCTGCGCCGCCGCGGCGGCGCAGTCGTCGATCTTGTGCAGGCGAGCGCCGCGACGATGCGCGGCATTCGCGGCGCGGACGTCGCGATGATCTTCCAGGAGCCGATGACGTCGCTGAACCCGGTCTTCACGGTCGGCGACCAGATCAGCGAGGCGATCGCGCTGCATCAGGCGAAGTCGCCTGCGCAGGCGCGCGCGGAAGCGTTGCGTCTGCTCGACCTCGTGCGCATTCCGGAAGCGCGCCGCGTGTTCGCGCGCTACCCGCATCAGCTTTCGGGCGGGATGCGGCAGCGCGTGATGATCGCGATGGCGCTGTCGTGCCGGCCGGCGCTGCTGATCGCCGACGAGCCGACGACCGCGCTCGACGTGACGATCCAGGCGCAGATCCTGCAATTGATTCGCGGGCTGCAGGACGAGATGAACATGGGCGTGATCTTCATCACGCACGACATGGGCGTGGTGGCCGAAGTGGCCGACCGCGTGCTCGTGATGTATCGCGGCGAAAAGGTCGAGGAGGGCGCGTCCGAGCGCATCTTCGCGACGCCCGCGCATCGCTACACGCGCGCGCTGCTCGCGGCCGTGCCGCGGCTCGGGTCGATGCACGGCACCGACGTGCCGGAGAAATTTCCGCTGCTGAACGCGGAGGCGACCGCGCCCGCTGCCGCATCCGCGACGGCGGCGCCCGCGGCGAACGACGATGCGGACGAGCCACGCGACGCGCGCGCCGGCGCGCCTGCCGACACGCAGCCGCGCGTCGATCCCGCGGCGCCGCCGATCCTGCGCGTGCGCGATCTCGTCACGCGCTTTCCCGTGAAGAGCGGGCTGTTCGGTCGCGTGTCGCAATACGTGCACGCGGTCGAGCGCGTGAGTTTCGAGCTGCGCGCGGGCGAAACGCTCGCGCTCGTCGGCGAATCGGGATGCGGCAAGTCGACGACCGGCCGTTCGCTGCTGCGTCTCGTCGAATCGCAGAGCGGCGCGATCGAGTTCGACGGCCGCGACATCAGCGCGTTGACCGGGCACGACCTGCAGGCACTGCGGCGCAACATCCAGTTCATCTTCCAGGACCCGTTCGCCTCGCTGAATCCGCGCCTGACCGTCGGCTTCTCGATCATGGAGCCGCTGCTCGTGCACGGCGTCGCGAGCGGCCGCGACGCGCAGGCGCGCGTCGACTGGCTGCTCGACAAGGTCGGGCTGCCGCGCGACGCCGCACGCCGCTATCCGCACGAATTCTCGGGCGGCCAGCGCCAGCGGATCGCGATCGCGCGGGCGCTCGCGCTGAATCCGAAGGTCGTGATCGCGGACGAGTCGGTGTCGGCGCTCGACGTGTCGGTGCAGGCGCAGATCGTCAATCTGATGCTCGACCTGCAGCGCGAGCTCGGCGTCGCGTATCTGTTCATCTCGCACGACATGGCCGTCGTCGAGCGCATCAGCCATCGCGTCGCGGTGATGTATCTCGGCCAGATCGTCGAGATCGGCCCGCGCCGCGCGGTGTTCGAAGCGCCGCAGCATCCGTATACGAAGAAGCTGATGAGTGCGGTGCCGATCGCCGATCCGGCGCGCCGGCACGCGCCGCGCCAGCTCGCCGCGGACGAGATTCCGAGCCCGATCCGCGCGGTCGGCGACGAGCCGGTCGTCGCGCCGCTCGTCGCCGTCGGGCCCGATCATTACGTCGCGACGCATCGCGTCGGCGGCGCGTACTGACGCCGCGTCGCGCGCGTCTGCGAGGCAGTGTGTTTGTCCGGCGCGGGGCAGTCGATTCCGCGTCTTCCGTCACGCGTCACAGAACCATGCACAAGGAGCCAGCCCTTATGAACAAGTCGCTTTCGTTGCCGATGTTCCGTCCGCGCGCGCTGCTCGCCGCCGGCGCGAGCGTGTTCGCGCTGACGGCCGCGCTGCCCGCGTTCGCGCAGCAGACCGCGGTGATCGCAGTCGACCAGACGTTTACGACGATGGATCCGTACGACGCGAACGATACGGTATCGCAGGCGGCCGCGAAGTCGTTCTACGAGGGCTTGTTCGGCTTCGACAAGGACATGAAGGTCGTCAACGTGCTCGCGACCGGCTACGACGCGTCGCCGGACGCGAAGGTCTACACGATCCATCTGCGCAAGGGCGTGAAGTTCCATGACGGCAGCGACTTCAACGCGGACGCCGTGAAGGCGAACTTCGACCGCGTGACCGATCCGGCGAACAAGCTGAAGCGCTACAACCTGTTCCGCGTGATCGAGAAGACCGAAGTCGTCGATCCGTACACGGTGAAGCTTACGCTGCGCGAGCCGTTCTCCGCGATCATCAACACGCTCGCGCATCCGTCGGCGGTGATGATTTCGCCGGCCGCGCTGAAGAAGTGGGGGCGCGACGTCGCGCTGCATCCGGTCGGCACCGGGCCGTTCGAGTTCGTCGAATGGAAGCAGACGGACGACCTGAAGGTGAAGAAATTCGCCGGCTACTGGAAGAAGGGCTATCCGAAGATCGACGCGCTCGACTGGAAACCCGTGATCGACAACAACACGCGCGCCGCGCTGATGAAGGCCGGACAGGCCGACATGGCGTTCCGCATTCCGTACGAGCAGGTGCCCGACCTGAAGAGCAATCCGAAGCTCGACATCGTCGAGCGGCCGTCGATCGTCGCGCGCTACGTGTCGCTGAACATGCAGCAAAAGCCGTTCGACAACCTGAAGGTGCGCCAGGCGCTGAACTACGCGATCAACAAGGAGGCGCTCGTGAAGGTCGCGTTCTCGGGCTTCGCGACGCCGTCGACAGGCGTCGTGCCGCCCGGCGTCGAATTCTCGACGAAGACGGGCCCGTGGCCGTACGATCCGGCGAAGGCGCGCGCGCTGCTGAAGGAGGCCGGCTATCCGAACGGCTTCGAGACGGTGCTCTGGTCCGGCTACAACAACACGACGTCGCAGAAGGTGATCCAGTTCCTGCAGCAGCAGCTCGCGCAGGTCGGCGTGAAGGCGCAGGTGCAGGCGCTCGAATCGGGCGAGCGCGTATCGAAGGTCGAGAGCGCGCCGGATCCTGCCACCGCGCCGGTGCGGATGTTCTATATCGGCTGGTCCGCGTCGACCGGCGAAGCGAACTGGGCGCTCACGCCGCTGCTGGCTTCGGCATCGATGCCGCCGAAGCTGTTCAATACGGCGTACTACCGGAACCCGGCCCTCGACGACGACCTTTCGAAGGCGCTGCAGACCGTCGATCGCGCGAAAAAGGCCGAGCTCTACGGCGATGCGCAGAAGCGGATCTGGGCCGACGCGCCGTGGATCTTCCTCGTGCAGGAGAACATCGTCTATGCGCGCAGCAAGCGGCTGCACGGCATCTACGTGATGCCGGACGGGTCGTTCAATATCGACGAGGTCTCGATGAACTGAGCGCGCTCGCGCGCATCGCGGCTTGCCGGCGCAGTGTGTCGATCGCGCCGGCAAGCGGCCCCTGTTCGGTGTCCCCATGCTGACTTTCATCATCAAACGGCTGTTCGGCCTGCTGCCCACGCTCGCGATCGTCGCGGTGCTCGTGTTCCTGTTCGTGCATCTGCTGCCGGGCGACCCGGCGCGGCTCGCGGCCGGCCCCGAAGCCGACGACGCGACGGTCGCGCTCGTGCGCGCCGATCTCGGCCTCGATCGGCCGCTGCCGACGCAGTTCGCGAATTTCTTCGTGAAGATCGCGCACGGCGATTTCGGCGTATCGACGCGCAGCAAGCGGCCGGTATCGACGGAAATCGGCGAGCGTTTCATGCCGACGCTGATGCTGACGATCGTCAGCATGGCGTGGGCGACGCTGTTCGGGATGGCGATCGGCATCGCGTCGGCCGTATGGCGCAACCGCTGGCCGGACCGGCTCGGGATGACGCTCGCGGTGTCCGGCATCTCGTTTCCGGCGTTCGCGCTCGGCATGCTGCTGATGGAAATCTTCTCGGTGAAGCTCGGCTGGCTGCCGGTCGTGCCGGACGGCACGTGGAAGAGCTACGTGCTGCCGTCGCTTACGCTCGGCGCGGCGGTCGCGGCCGTGATGGCGCGTTTCACGCGCGCGTCGTTCGTCGAGGTGATGAACGAGGACTTCGTGCGCACCGCGCGCGCGAAGGGCGTGCACGAGCCGAAGGTCGTGCTCAAGCACTGCCTGCGCAACGCGATGATTCCGGTCGTCACGATGATGGGGCTGCAGTTCGGCTTCCTGCTCGGCGGATCGATCGTCGTCGAGGCGGTGTTCAACTGGCCGGGGCTCGGCCGGCTGCTCGTCGATTCGGTGACGATGCGCGATTACCCCGTGATCCAGGCGATCGTGCTGCTGTTCTCGCTCGAATTCATCCTGATCAACCTGACCGTCGACGTGCTCTACGCGGTCATCAATCCGACCATCCGGTTCAAGTGAGGTGCGCATGAACGCAACCGTTCCGAGCCCGGCCGCGCCCGCCGAGACCGCGGTGCGCACGCCGTGGCGCGAATTCTGGCGCAAGTTCCGCAAGCAGACGGTCGCGCTCGTCGCCGGCGGATTCGTGCTGATGCTCGTCGTGCTCGCGTTCGTCGGCCCGCACGTCGTGCCGTTCGATCCGGAGAACTACTTCGACTACGACGCGCTGAACGCGGGCCCGTCGGCCGTGCACTGGTTCGGCGTCGATTCGCTCGGCCGCGACATCTTCAGCCGGATCGTCGCGGGCACGCGGATCTCGCTCGCGGCCGGCTTCTTCTCGGTCGCGCTCGGCGCGCTGATCGGCACGCTGTTCGGGCTGCTCGCCGGCTACTACGAAGGCTGGTGGGACCGCATCACGATGCGCATCGCCGACGTGCTGTTCGCGTTTCCCGGCATCCTGCTCGCGATCGGCGTCGTCGCGATTCTCGGCAACGGGATGATCAACGTGATCTGCGCGGTCGCGATCTTCAGCATCCCGGCGTTCGCGCGGCTCGTGCGCGGCAACACGCTGATGCTCAAGCACATGACCTACGTCGAGGCCGCGCGCAGCATCGGCGCGTCCGACTGGACGATCATCATGCGGCACATCCTGCCGGGCACCGTGTCGTCGGTGGTCGTCTACTTCACGATGCGCATCGGCACCTCGATCATCACGGCCGCGAGCCTGTCGTTCCTCGGGCTCGGCGCGCAGCCGCCGACGCCCGAGTGGGGCGCGATGCTGAACGAAGCGCGTGCGGACATGGTCGCCGCGCCGCACGTCGCGATTTTTCCGAGCCTCGCGATCTTCCTGACCGTGCTCGCGTTCAATCTGCTCGGCGACGGCCTGCGCGACGCGCTCGACCCGAAACTGGAGCGTCGCTGATGCGCACCGTGCCGAGGTGGAACGGCGCGTTGCCCGCCGGCCCGCGCGACTCGATCGCAGACGTGCCGGGCGTGACGGTCGGCCATTGCACGCTCGACGACGGCGCGGTGCAGACGGGCGTCACGGTCGTCAAGCCGCACGCGGGCGATCTGTACCGCAGCAAGGTGCCGGCCGGCGCGGCCGTGATCAACGGCTTCGGCAAGAGCGTCGGGCTCGTGCAGGTCGACGAGCTCGGCACGCTCGACACGCCGATCGCGCTGACGAACACGTTCGGCGTCGGCACGGTCGCGCAGGCGCAGATCCGTGCGGCCGTCGCCGCGAATCCGCAGGTCGGCCGCGACTGGCCGACCGTGAACCCGCTCGTGTTCGAGTGCAACGACGGTTATCTGAACGACCTTCACGCGTTCGCGATCGCGCCCGCGCATTACGACGCCGCCTGCGCGGCCGCGTCGCGCGAGGTCGCGCGCGGCGCGGTCGGCGCGGGGCGCGGGATGTCGTGCTTCGATCTGAAGGGCGGCATCGGCTCCGCATCGCGCGTCGCGATCGCGGCCGAGCGGCCCTATACGGTCGGCGCGCTCGTGCTCGCGAATTTCGGCCGGCTGCCGATGCTGACGCTCGGCGGCGTGCCGGTCGGACGCATCGTCGTCGCGCGGCAGGCGGCGGGCGAGCCGGTCGCGCCGCCGGAGCAGGGCTCGATCATCATGCTCGTCGCGACCGATGCGCCGCTCGACGCACGGCAACTGTCGCGGCTCGCGCGCCGTGCGGCGGCCGGGCTCGCGCGCACCGGCTCGGTGTACGGGCACGGCAGCGGCGACATCGCGCTCGCGTTCTCGACCGCCTATACGATCGCGCACGATGCCGATTACGTCGCGCTGCCGGCGCTCGTCGCCGATGCCGCACTCGACCCGCTGTTCATGGCCGCGGCCGACAGCGTCGAGCACGCGATCGCCGACGCGTTGCTGCAGGCTGTCACGGTCGTCGGCCGCGACGGGCACGTGCGGCGCGCGCTGCGCGACGCGGTGCCCGACCTCGACCGCCTGCTCAACGAAGGACCGACCACCATTCAACGATGAAGATCCTGATCTCGACCGATATCGAAGGCGTCGCCGGCGTGTTTGCCGTCGAGCAGACGCGTGCCGGCAATCCCGAGTACGAACGGGCGCGGCGCTGGATGACCGCCGAAGCGAATGCGGCGATCGAAGGCGCGTTCGCGGGCGGCGCGCAGTCCGTGTGGGTCAACGACTCGCATGGCGGTTTTCGCAACCTGCTGCCGGACGCGCTCGACGCACGCGCGCGCGTCGTGCTCGGCAAGCCGCGCAGGCTCGGGATGATGGCGGGCCTAGAACGGCAGCCGGACCTCGTGTTCATGATCGGCTATCACGCGAAGTCGCAGACGCGCGGCGTGCTCGCGCACACGATCAACACCTTCGCCTTTACGCAGGTCTGGCTGAACGGCGTCGAGCTCGGCGAGGCGGGGCTCTATGGCGCGCTCGCGCGCGAATACGGCGCGCACGTCGTGCTCGCGTCCGGCGACGACGTGTTCGCCGAAGAAACGCAGCCGCTGTTTCCCGATGCGCGTTTCGAGACCGTGAAGACGGCCGGCGGTGCATCGAGCGGCGACACGCTGACGCCGGCCGCCGCATGCGCGCGAATTGCGATCGCGGCGCGTGAAACGGTCGCGCGCGCGGTGGCGAGCGGATTGCGCGCCGGCGCGCATCGGCCGGTGCCGGCGCACTGCACGCTGCGTGTACAGACGCCCGCGATCGCCGATCTGTTCTGCGTGCTGCCGTCGCTCGAGCGCGTCGATGCGGTGACGCTGCGTTTCGACGGGCCGTCGGTCGAGCACGTGGTGCGCACGCTGAACAGCTTGTCGGCGATGTCGTTCATGCTGCGCTGAGGCGGCGCCGCCGCGGCGGCAGCGGACAAAAAAACGCGCGTCTGCCGGATTCTGCAGCCGCGCTCAAAGGCACTCGGTCGGCACAGACGCCCGGCGGCATGCGGCGGGCCGCCTGGTCTGCGGGTCACTCGTTCATTGTTTCCTAATACGATTCAATGACGTCGGGTTGCGGTCGATAAGACAGAATAGGATGCGGATCACGCAAGCCAAAACCCGTCGTGGCGACGATGCATGTGCGCGCGCAGCATGCGCGTCGTCTACGCTTCGTCGCGCGCGCACGGCGGCCCGTCCGGGCGCCGTTCCCGCCGCCGCCTGCGGCGCTTGCGCAACGCAGCATCGATTCATCGCGCAAACGATAACGCCGCGTGCCGCGACGCCGGATTCGGCATCGCGACACGCGGCGTCGTGACACGCGAGCCGGCGTCGGCCGGCGCGCGCGTTACACGTCGAAGAACACCGTTTCGTCCGGGCCCTGCATCCGGATGTCGAAGCGATAGACGACCGGCCGGCCCGGCTGTGCGTCGCGCTTCGCGACCAGCGTCGCACGGCGCTCGGCCGGCACCGCGTTCAGCACCGGGTCGTTCGCGTTCGCCGCCGCTTCGTCGTCGAAATACAGGCGTGTGAACGCGTGCGTGAGGATCCCGCGCATCATGACGGTCACGTTCACGTGCGGTGCGTCGTCCGCGCCGATGCGGCTAGGCTTGACCGTCTCGACGACATAGCGATGCTGCGGATCGGTGCCGGTGCCGACGCGTGCGAAGCCCGTGAAGCCGGACTTCGCGATGTCGTCGCGCGATGCCGGATAGCGGCCCGCGCCGTCCACCTGCGTGAACTCGAGGATCGCGTCGCTGACGACGTTGCCGTCGCCGTCGAACACCTGGCCGACCAGCAGCACGTGCTCGCCTTCGGCGTGCGGTGCGGCGAGCGTCGGCGTAAACAGGCTCTTCAGATCGTAGTCGTACTGCTGCGGACACAGGCCGTAGGCAAAGTACGGGCCGACCGTTTGCGAAGGGGTTTGCTTCAGCGTCGTCATGGTTCAGCGCTCCATCGGGGTGGCGTCGCGGCCGCGCAGCACGATGTCGAATTCGTAGCCGAGCGCATAGCCTTCTTCGGTAATGTCCATCGAAAAGCGCGAGATCAGCCGCTCGCGCGCGGCTTCCGGCGTGCCCTGGAAGATCGGGTCGTATGCGAGCAGCGGATCGCCGGGGAAGTACATCTGCGTGACGAGACGCGAGCCGAAATAGTCGCCGAACAGCGAGAAGTGGATGTGATTCGGACGCCACGCGTTCGGATGGTTGCCCCACGGGTATGCGCCGGGCTTGATCGTCAGGAAGCGGTAGCGGCCTTCGTCGTCGGTCAGGCAGCGGCCGGCGCCGAGGAAGTTCGGATCGAGCGGCGCGTCGTGCTGATCGACCTTGTGCACGTAGCGGCCGGCCGCGTTCGCCTGCCACACTTCGACGAGCGTGTTGCGCACCGGCTTGCCGCCTTCGTCGAGCACGCGGCCCGTGACGACGATTCGCTCGCCGAGCGGCTCGCCGTTCTTCACGGCGTTTTTCGTCAGATCGTGATCGAGCGGGCCGAGATCCTCGGCGCCGTAGACGGGCGCGTACTGGTCGCGCAGCTTTTCCTTCAGCGGGATCAGCGGCCGCGTCGGGCCGCGTTTGACCGACGAGCGGTACTCGGGATGGACATACGCGGGATGCGACGGCCAGTCGCGCGGCGTGAGGATCGTGGGGGCATCCATCGGGCGTCTCCTGAAGATGTTTCGACAAGTGGATGGCAGGACTTTAGCCAATCCGGAAAGTTATGCAAAATGACCTTTTTTCGCGGATCGCATAACGGGCGGTTATGCATTTGCCGAGCGTGCCGATTCGCGTCGTGCCGCGTGCCCGCGGGCGTCGGGCGGGCCGTGAGACACGTCGTCGGCGAGCTCTTTCCGCCGCGCTGCCGACCCCGGAGCTCGGCTCGCTTCGGTTTTGCCGAAAAGTTATGCAAAATGGCACTTTATCGCCCATCGCATAACGATCTGTTATGAATAATCGAATCGCGGACGGCCGCGTCAAGTTCCGGCATCTGCAGTGCTTTCTCGCGGTCGCGCAGCTGGGCGGCGTGCAGAAGGCCGCGGAAAGCCTGTCGATCACGCAGCCGGCCGTATCGAAGACGATCGCCGAGCTGGAGGGCATTCTCGGCGTGAAGCTGTTCGAGCGCGGCCGCCACGGCGCGCAGCCGACGCGCGAAGCGCAACTCTTCATGCCGCATGCCAACGCGTGCGTGCTCGCATTGCGGCAGGGCGTCGGCTTGCTCGCGCGCGAGGGCGGCGCGGCTGCCGCGACGCTCGAGATCGGCATGCTGCCGACCGTCGCCGCGTCGCTCGCGCCCGCACTGATGAAGGCGCTGGCCGCACGCTGGCCGCGCGCGGTCGTGCGGATCGCGACGGCGGCCAATACGGAACTGCTCGAACGGCTGAAGGCCGGCGCGATCGAATGCGCGATCGGGCGCTTGTCGGAGCCCGAGCGCATGGTCGGGCTTGCGTTCGAGCAGCTGTACAACGAGCCGCTCGTCGCGGTCGTGCGCGCCGGCCATCCGCTGCTCGCAAGCGCCGCGCCGGCCGCCGAGCTCGCGCGCTATCCGGTCGTGCTGCCGCCGTACGGTACGCTGATCCGCCAGTCGGCCGAGCAGCTGCTCGGCGCGTGCGGGGCGCCGCCGCTCGATGCGTTCATCGAGGTGCTGTCGGTGTCGGTTGCGCGTGCGCTCGCGCTCGAGAACGATGCGGTGTGGTTCGTGCCGCTGTATGCGGCCGAGTACGATCTGTCGGCCGGCGCGCTCGCGCGTCTGCCGCTGCCGGCCGCCGGCACCGACGAGCCGGTCGGACTGGTGCTGCGGACCGACGCGCAGCCGACGCCCGTCGCGCGCACGCTGATCGATGCGGTGCGCGATATTGCGCGTGCGCGCTTCGGCGACGCGCGGCCGCGCCGCG
>NZ_KV786878.1:0-765 GCF_001806955.1 Burkholderia sp. HMSC10F09 | reverse complement strand
GGGCGGCACGCCCGGCAGCGCACGCGGCGTGTCGAGCCAGTCGTCGAGCGCGCCCGGCGCACCGCCGACCAGATAGGCAAGCCCGTTCTTCAGCAGCACGATCTGCTGATCGAACTGCGGTAGTTGCGCACGCAACTGGGCGAGCCGCGCGTCGGCGCTGCGCACGTCGAGGTCGCTCGCCAGGCCGTGTGCGGCCTGCTCGCGCGTCAGATCGCGCAGTTCGCGCTGCGCGCCCACGAGTTCGTCGGCGAGCGCGCGCTGCGTCTGCGCACCGCGCAGCTGCAGATAGGTCTGGGCGACCTCCGCTTCGAGCGACAGCAGTGCGTCGTCGCGGCTCGCGACGGCCGCACCCGCCTGCGCATCGGCCGCCTCCACCGCACGCCGCACGCGTCCGAACAGATCGAGCTCCCACGACGCGTCGAAGCCGGCCTGCCACAGGTTGACCGGCGATTCCAGTGCATCGAGCGCGCCGCGCGCACGCTGCTGCACGGCCGCGCCGGTGCCCGCCCCGAGCCGGTCGAGCGGCGAACCGGGCGCGCCGAGCCGGTCGATCTGCCGGTCCAACCCTTGATCTTCGACGAACCCCTTCAGGCCGAGCTGCTCGCGCTGATAGCTCGCGCTTGCGCGCACGTCGGGCAAGCCCTGCGCGGCGGCGGCACGCACCTGCGCACGCGCCTGCGCAATGCGCAGCACCGCGGCCTGCACGTCGAGGTTGTCGCGCGCCGCGCGTTCGACGAGCCGGTCCAGCAGCGGATCGCCGAACGC
>NZ_KV786877.1:0-4038 GCF_001806955.1 Burkholderia sp. HMSC10F09 | reverse complement strand
GGGCAGGCGCGCGCATCGGCCGTGTCGCGGCCCGCATCGCCGAACGCCGTCGCGATCGAATTCGACGAGCGCGGCGCGGCGCTGCACGCGGCCGGCGCGCGCTACGCGCTCGATGCCGCGCATGCGCTCGCGGACGACTGGATCGCGGCGCTCGCCGCGTTTCTCGATTGCGGTTTCGCGCCGCTCGACGCGCTGGTGCTCGCGCTCGCGTGGCGCGACGGCGACGAGACGCGCGCCGACGACGCATGGCCCGTCGACGCCGCGCAGTTTCCGCGCGTCGCCGGGCTGCCGGCCGCCGCCGAGCCGGCATTCGCGCCATGCCCGGCGCGCCTGGGCCTCTATCCGGTCGTACCGGACGCCGAGTGGGTCGAACGCGTGCTCGACTGCGGCGTGCAGACGGTACAGCTGCGCGTGAAGGGCGCGGCGCCGGACGCGCTGCGCCGCGAAATCGCGCGCGCGGTCGCGGCGGGCCGCCGCTATCCGGATGCGCGCGTGTTCATCAACGATTACTGGCAGATCGCGGCAGATGAGGGCGCGTACGGCGTACATCTCGGTCAGGAAGATCTCGAAACCGCCGATCTCGCCGCGCTCGCACGCGCGGGGCTGCGGCTCGGGCTGTCGAGCCATGGCTATTACGAGATGCTGCGCGCACTGCACGAGCGGCCGAGCTACCTCGCGCTCGGGCCCGTGTTCGCGACCGCGACCAAGGCCGTTGCCGCGCCGCCGCAGGGGCTCGCGCGGATTGCGTGCTACGCGCGCTTCGCCGGCTCGAGCGTGCCGCTCGTCGCGATCGGCGGCGTCGGGCTCGACGCCTTGCCGGCCGTGCTCGCGACCGGCGTCGGCAGCGTCGCGGTGGTCAGCGCGGTGACCGGCGCGGCCGATTACCGCGCGGCGATTACTGCGCTGCAGCGGTGCTTTGTGCCCCCTATTTGACAATCGTTGACCGCGCGGTCGGGAAAGGCGTCACGACATCATTCCGAGGCAGGCCCTATAATTCGGCGTTCTGCGTAAAAGGACTGTCCGCTCCGTGAGCCCCTCTCCTACCGAGACACTGCTGGAACTTCGCGACGTCGACTTTGGCTACGGCGACCGCCTCGTGCTGTCGAACCTGAACATGCGCTTCGGGCGCGGGCAGGTGGTCGCGGTGATGGGCGGGTCGGGTTGCGGCAAGACGACCGTGCTGCGCCTGATCGGCGGGCTCGTGCGCGCGCGTCGCGGCCAGGTGCTGTTCGACGGCGCCGACGTCGGCGCGCAGACGCGCGACGGCCTGTACGCGCTGCGCCGCAAGATGGGGATGCTGTTCCAGTTCGGCGCGCTGTTTACCGACATGTCGGTGTTCGACAACGTCGCGTTCGCGCTGCGCGAGCACACCGACTTGCCCGAAGAGCTGATCCGCGACCTCGTGCTGATGAAGCTGAACGCGGTGGGCCTGCGCGGCGCGCGCGACCTGATGCCGTCCGAGGTGTCGGGCGGCATGGCGCGCCGCATCGCGCTCGCGCGCGCGATCGCGCTCGATCCGCAACTGATCATGTACGACGAGCCGTTCGCGGGCCTCGACCCGATCTCGCTCGGTATCACCGCGAATCTGATCCGCACGCTGAACCAGGCGCTCGGCGCGACGTCGATCCTCGTCACGCACGACGTGCCGGAATCGTTCGCGATCGCCGACTACGTCTACTTCCTGGCCAACGGCGGCGTGCTCGCGCAGGGCACGCCCGACGAGCTGCGCGCCTCGACCGATCCGAGCGTGCGTCAGTTCATCGACGGCGCGCCGGACGGCCCGTTCAAATTTCATTACACGAGCCCGCCGCTGGCGGCGGATTTCGGGCTCGGCGGAGGACGCGCATGATCAGCGCGATCGGACGTTACGTCATCGGCGGCCTCGAACGCGCGGGCTACGGCACGCGGCTGTTCGTGCGCCTCGTGCTCGAATTCTTCCCGCTGCTGCGCCGGCCGCGGCTCGTCACGAAGCAGATCCACTTCCTCGGCAACTACTCGTTCGTGATCATCGCCGTGTCGGGGCTGTTCGTCGGCTTCGTGCTCGGGCTGCAGGGCTATTACACGCTGAACCGCTACGGCTCCGAGCAGGCACTCGGGCTGCTCGTCGCGCTGTCGCTCGTGCGCGAGCTCGGCCCGGTCGTCACGGCGCTGCTGTTCGCGGGGCGCGCGGGCACGTCGTTGACCGCCGAGATCGGGCTGATGAAGGCCGGCGAGCAGCTGACCGCGCTCGAAATGATGGCCGTCGATCCGATCAAGACGGTGATCGCGCCGCGTATGTGGGCCGGGATCATCACGATGCCGCTGCTCGCGGCGATCTTCAACGCGGTCGGCGTGCTCGGCGGCTATTTCGTCGGCGTCGTGCTGATCGGCGTCGACCCGGGCGCGTTCTGGTCGCAGATGCAGGGCGGCGTCGAAGTGTGGGCCGACGTCGGCAACGGCGTGCTGAAAAGCATCGTGTTCGGCTTCGCGGTGACCTTCATTGCACTGTTTCAAGGGTACGAGGCGAAGCCCACGCCCGAGGGCGTGTCGCGTGCGACGACCAAGACCGTCGTGTTCGCATCGCTTGCCGTACTCGGTCTCGATTTCCTGCTGACCGCGCTGATGTTCAGCTAAGCCTCAGCCAAGCCAAATTTTGGGATGACGATGAAAAAGACTGCTCTCGACTTCTGGGTCGGCCTGTTCGTGGTGGTGGGGTTCGTTGCGCTGCTGTTCCTTGCGCTGAAGGTCGGCAACATGAGCTCGCTGTCGTTTCAGCCGACGTATTCGGTGAGGATGAAGTTCGACAACATCGGCGGGCTGAAGCCGCGTGCGGCCGTGAAGAGCGCCGGTGTCGTGGTCGGCCGCGTAAAGTCGATCGGCTTCGATCCGAATACCTATCAGGCGGTCGTGACGGTCGATCTCGACAGCCAGTATCCGTTTCCGAAGGATTCGTCCGCGAAGATCCTGACGTCGGGCCTGCTCGGCGAGCAATATATCGGACTCGATCCGGGCGGCGACACCGAGATGCTGAAGACGGGCGACACGATCGCGATGACGCAGTCGGCGATCGTGCTCGAAAACCTGATCGGGCAATTCCTGTACAGCAAGGCGGCCGACGCGGGCGGCTCGAAGCCGGCTGCAGGCGCAGCGGGGGCGCCCGGCGCGCCGGCCGCACCGGCTCCCGTGCCGGTGCCGGCGTCGGCGGTCGCGGGTTCGGCCGCACAATAAACACACAAGAGAACAAAGAGGGTAACCAACATGCAGACGATCCGGATCAGGCACGCCGCGCTCGCGGCTGTGGCCGTCGCCGCGTTGAGCGGCTGCGCGACCGTGCAGACGCCGACCAAGGGCGATCCGCTCGAAGGCTTCAACCGCACGATGTACAAGTTCAACGACACCGTCGACACGTACGCGCTGAAGCCGGTCGCGAAGGGCTATCAGTACGTGGTGCCGCAGCCGGTGCGCGACAGCGTGACGAACTTCTTCTCGAACATCGGGGACGTCTATATCGCGGCGAACAACCTCGTGCAGCTGCGCATCGCGGACGGCGTCGGCGACCTGATGCGCGTCGTGATCAACACGGTATTCGGCGTCGGCGGCCTGTTCGACGTCGCGACGATCGCGAAGCTGCCGAAGCACACGGCCGATTTCGGGATCACGATGGGCCGCTACGGCGTGCCGTCGGGCCCGTACCTCGTGCTGCCGCTGCTCGGCCCGAGCACGCTGCGCGATGCGGCCGGCCTGGGCGTCGACTACGTCGGCAATCCGCTCACCTACGTGAAGCCGGACAGCGTGAGCTGGGGGCTGTACGGCGTGAACCTCGTCAACACGCGCGCGAACCTGCTCGGCGCGGGCGACGTGCTCGATGCCGCGGCGCTCGACAAGTATTCGTTCGTGCGCAACGCCTATCTGCAGCGCCGCCAGATGCTGATCAACAACGCACGCGGCGAGGCCGGCGCGCCGGCGTCGAACGACGCGCTGCCGCAGTACGAGCTGCCGGACGACACGGCGGCCCCGGCGGCAGCCGGCGCAGCAGGCAGCGCGGGTGCCGCGGCGGTC
>NZ_KV786876.1:0-1413 GCF_001806955.1 Burkholderia sp. HMSC10F09 | reverse complement strand
CGAAGCCGCAACGGACGGCTTGCCGCTCAGTCTGATATGGCCGGTCGCGCGGCAGTTGACGCCGAAGATCCATGTGCTGGTGCAGAAGCTTGAGGCCCATCTGCATACTGGATGAATAAGATCGTCCCATTTCTCACTCGAACCTCTAGCTCAATTGAGCGCGATCACCCCGGGCCGCAGCGCTGCTCCAGACCCACGCGGCGTCACGCCGGTTGTCGAGCCGACGGACCTTCTCGTTCGGTAACGGTCGATCCCCGAAAGAGTAGCGTAGGTCTGAGCGTAGGTTTGTGCTCCGGGCCTTATTGGGCAGGGTGAAGGTACTGCTGCATCATTGGCGTGTGGTTGGCGATGGCGTCGGGAGACAGCGTGGTCATAGGTCAGGCCGAAAGTTGCTTTGGTTGCCGAGTTTACCAGTGCGGTCGAATGTGGAGCCGAAGTTGGCCGATTGGCAGATGAAGGGTTCGTGCGCGGCAGGCGTCGCATAAGCGACACGACGCCCGCCTAGGGTAGTGCTTCGGTCGGAAGCTTATCGACCGGAGCCCCTCTCTATCTGCTTGCCGACTTGTTCGGCCGGGCTGACGAAGCGGCGGGAGAAGTGCCGGGATTTGCTGATGACCGGATATCGCCGTCCAGCAGTGTGAGAGAAGTTGCGACGCGTTGACGGGCAACGCGCGATCCGACCGGCCGCGGTAGCGCGGCACTGGGGCCGACTGACCACAAGAGAAACAGGGCGACTGGTGCGCGCGGCAACATGCGGCCCGGTTGCCTTGGCACTATCCGCGCCAGTAAATCGAAGACTTCACGAAGCGGTGCGAATGATGGCTTGGAACGATGGCGCTCAGTACATCGCGAGCGAGCTGACGTCAAGCTTCGTTCACCACTTCATCCTTGCGCCGACGGTGCCCTGATAGCCGTAGCTGTGTCCAGGATTGGTAAGACTCGTTTGGCGAGAAGCTCGCCGTACAGCGCGTAGCGCCCATCCTTCCAGTTCACCGAGCCACCGACACCGAGGCCACCCCACAAGGGGTCGCCCCTTGCCGACAACGGCACGCCGCCGACGTCGACGCGCGTGTTGCCCATGAACTCGTAGTACAGGTTGGCGATGGCGTAGAAGTTACCGCGCACGGCATGACTGCCCCGATTGTTCCAGACGTCGCTGTGATTGAGCGAGACGCCGAGACATTGTGAACGCCGACGAGTACGCGATCATGAAGCACATGCACAGGGCCGGCGACGAGAAGCGCTCCGTCCTGATCCTGCACCCTGACAACTGGGAGGAATGGCTCACGACGCCAAACATCGAGGCTGCGCGCGCGATGCTGCAGCTCTATTCGGTCGAGGACATGGCGGCCGTGCCGGCGATGCAGGAGTGACCGTATCCTCCGGGGCCTGTCAGGAATTTTGTGTTTAAGG
>NZ_KV786875.1:69544-71402 GCF_001806955.1 Burkholderia sp. HMSC10F09 | reverse complement strand
ATTCGTGAGGTTCAGCCGCTCGGCCGCAGCAGTGAAACCGCCCGCGTCGGCGACACAGACGAATGGAACAATGCCCTTCAGATGTTCGGTCGGGAAGCTCGCCATTGTTGAATCCAATTCCATTAAACCCCGAAATACTACCCAAGATGCGAATCCAGGTCTGAAGTACGCTTGTATCACTAACGAACGTGGAGTCACGATGAATCACCGAGCACTGATCGTCGGTGCCAGCGGCATTGTCGGGCGAGCCCTCGCGGAGCGTCTGCTGTCGACCGGCTGGACCGTTTATGGACTATCGCGCGGACGTACCGCGAGCGTGCCGGGGTGTCAGCCCGTTGTCGCGGATCTCACGTCGGCCGAATCCGTCGCGGCGGCGACGCAGAACATCGAAGTGAGCCATGTGTTTTTCACTGCATGGGCACGGCAGGCCACCGAAAAGGAGAACATTCGCGTGAACGGCGCGATGGTCCGCAACGTCCTCGATTCGCTGGGCCGACGCACGAAGCTCGAGCATGCGGCGCTGGTGACCGGGCTGAAGCACTATCTCGGCCCGTTCGAGGCCTACGCGTCGGGTGCCGTTCCCGATACGCCGTTTCGGGAATCGCAGGGACGGCAGCCGGTCGAGAATTTCTACTACGAGCAGGAAGACCGGCTCTTCGAAGCCGCGGCGCGCGACGGCTGCACGTGGAGCGTGCATCGCCCGCATACGGTCATCGGCTTCGCGCGCGGCAACGCGATGAACATGGGGCAGACGCTCGCCGTCTACGCGACGCTATGCCGTCATACCGGGCAGCCTTTCGTCTTTCCCGGGTCCGCTGCGCAGTGGAACGGCCTCACCGACATGACCGATGCACGCCTTCTTGCGCGGCATCTCGAATGGGCGTCGACAACCGACGCGGGGCGAAACGAAGATTTCAATGTCGTGAACGGCGACGTTTTCCGGTGGAAAACGATGTGGGGGCAACTGGCCGATTATTTCGGCATCGAAGTCGCACCATTCGACGGCATCGTGCGACCGCTCGAAGGTCGGATGCAGGACGCCGCGCATCAATGGCGCGATGTTGCCGCAAAGCACGACCTCGCGGAGCCCGACATCGATCGGCTCGCTTCGTGGTGGCACACCGACGCGGATCTTGGGCGCCCGATGGAAGTCGTGACCGACATGACCAAAAGCCGCAAGGCCGGGTTCCTCGATTACCAGGGTACGCCCGATGCATTCTTCGATCTTTTCGAGCGGCTGAAGGCAGAACGGCTCATTCCGGAATAAGGTGCACTGAACAGGCTGTTGTCCCGGGTGGTGGGACAGCCGAGTGTCGACCATACGTCGTGGCTCGAAGACTGCAATGGTGGCCGACCGCCGGCGCGAAAGGTGACGGGCGAGCGTGGCGCCGCACACCGCTCGGTCGCCCTCTTTCTCTCGACGCTAGTTGGCCTCGATGCTGCGCTATCGCGGCTGATCGAATTGCGCGTGGCCTGTCGATGCGTCGTCACTGTGCTCGCGATAGATCGGGCCGCCACCGGCCGCCAACATATCGTCCTGAGCACCCAATCCACCGGCGCCTTGACGATAAGCGAGTGAGCCATCGAACTGCGCGCCGTCGAAGTAGTGGCGACCGGTCAAGCCGAGTTCGACGATCGTGTTATTGCGGCGCTGCTGCGAGATCGCGGTGTCTTCGATACCGCTTTGTCCGAAACGGCGCGACAGGCGAACGTACGTACCGAACACATCATTCTGGCTGCGCGCAAGCATTCGGGCTAGCTTGAAATCGAGCGTCTTTGAATTGCCGCTCGCCACGAATGTCTGGTTCACGCCGGCGATCTGCTGATGGTAGGTGTTCGTGTACGCGGACAGCGTCGC
>NZ_KV786875.1:65032-69524 GCF_001806955.1 Burkholderia sp. HMSC10F09 | reverse complement strand
GATCGAATAGAAACCGTTCCAGCCGTGCGAGCCGAGACGCTTGTCGCCGAGTTCAAGGTCTTGGCTCACGCCGATGTTGAAAATGTCGTTCAGGCCCAGCGGGTTATCAATCCCGAGCGACAAATTACCTTGCAGCTTGCCGGTCGCGCGGGTCCCCGAGTTGTCGATCGATGCTACAACCGTCCAGGGCTTGCCGCGCTTCACGTCGAGCACGACGGCGCTTTCGCCCGGTACGTCGGCCGGCACGATCTGCATCGACACGTCCTGGCTCGACACGCGTTTCATTTGCTCCAGACCTTGCTCAAGGTCGCGCAGGTTCAGCAGTTCGCCGTCGCCGTTCGGGAAGGCAGTCTTCCAGGTGCCGCGGAGCTTTTCGTCGGCGAAGCGCACATGGCGAATCACGCCGGGGATCAGCGAAAACTTGAGGGTGCCGGTCGACAGATCCTGTTCCGGCAACAACCACGCGTGTCGTCACGTAGCCGCGCGCCAGAATCGCCTGCGACAGGCCCTTGACGAGCACATCGATACCTTGCTTGCCGACGCACTGGCCGGCATAGTGCTCCAACCATTCGCGCGCGAAGAAAAATCGATCCATCGGAAGTGCGGACGCGCCCTGAACCTTCGCTGCATCGGGCAATGAACTCGGCACGTCGAGTGTAAAGCGGTCGATCCGAAAACACGGCGTTTCGATGGGAAGCGCCGGATACGCTTCAATGCGCGGCACGTCCGAGCGAACGGAGGGGGCACGCACGGCCGCCTCCCGTTGCTGCGCTTCACGTTGTTGCTGCGCCTGCCGATCCTGTTCCGCATTCGCGCGTGCGGCGGCCGCCTGGTCGGCGGGCGACGGAGCGTGCTGTGTATATCCAGTCATTGGCACAAAGGAAGCAATCGACAGAAGGACAACGGACGGACGGATTCTCATTCGGATACGTGTGTTGAATTTGTTTTATGGTTTCGGCGCAAGATGGCCCGGAATCCAGATCCATTCGGTGCCATCCCATTTCCAATAGCCCATGACCCACGTCGTGGTTGACCAAGAAGGGAGCACTGGCGACATTTCTGCCTTCGGTGGCGGGCGCGGCGGAGCATCCGGCGGCACGCTCTCACACCCAGCGAGAAGCGCGGACATGGCAAACACGAAGGCCACAGGCCATTTTGTTTTCTTCATCATTACCCCGGTTTCAACGCGACGCCGGAGGCGATCACGTCTTAAACCAACGGGAAACACGGCCGATCAGCCCCTGCGGAGGGGGCACCCACCCCGGCTTCAGAAAGTCGTAGACGTCATCGTAGTGATCGAGAGGCTTCACCGGCATCAGCTCCATTGGAACGAGCGGGTGGTCGATTTCAATTTGTATCCCACGGCGCCAGCAAATTTTTGTCTCGATCGTCCCAAGATATGAGATGAAGTTCTCAAATTCTGGCCATGCGCATCTGATATTTGCATGCCTCTTCTCTATCAGATCCTTCAACTTCGTGCTATCACGCGAAAGCAACAACGAAAAGAAATACTCCCCGTCCGATATTGCCTGTCGATCAGCCTTTGACCCCTTCCTTGCAGTTTCCTCGATCAACTCACCCAACTCCCGATCCCTTCCCAAAATCGCAAGTTGAAATTTATAGTCGAGTGCCTCTGGCGATTTTAGATTATCTCGCGCACTCAGCAGCTCGGGGCTCTCAATTCCAGCCAAATCATTAATTACGCCTTCATCGTCCGATAAAAGTGCACATAAAGCATACATCCCCAACAAAGAGCCGGACCAACCATCCAGCCCCTGAGCCTTAGAGTACAACTTCGACGCCAAATAAAAATTTTGCTTGCACTGCGCAAGGTCATGTTGAACAAAGCAATCGAAGGTCGCTTGGGTTCTTGCACGGCTTGCCAAACCTTCGTAAACAATGCCAAGGCGAACCTTGGTTCTACGGTACATCGCATCGTGAACAAGCTCGGGAAGCAAGCCCCTTTCAGCCTGAACGAGATTCGCCAACTTCCTCATTGATTCTTGCCTGTTCATGGTGTATTCCTTAGGATTTTCACAATCACCATTCCATTTGCGTCAACGCCAGAAACCAGCTTCACGAGGTTTCCATTCTTCAGGGCCTGCTCGACAACGTTCGCCGTCTCTACCAAATGTGGATTTTCGCTATCTTTTAAACGCCTAATAGAGGAGGCAACCCAGTCATCTGTCTGCTGAGTTGGAAGCTTAGTCGCACCGTTTGCCGGATTTAAACTGATCGAGCCGGATTCGCTAAGGGGCTTGACCTCGTTAACGTAGACAGTGTTTCCTTTAACGTAGACTCCGTCAAAGCAGTTGGCACCGCACTTCCCATCAAGCGGCGTAAATCCATTCCGCACGAAGTAGTTATTCGCCACATATTCACGGGCCTGCCCCTGCAAATCCTTCGACGGAAGCTGATCGAGCTGCGAAAGCACGCCCTGTTCCGCCGAATTCAGCTTCACTGGCATGCTTTCCATCGTCACTTTGCCGGTGCTGATAAAGCCTTTATCCGCGGGTTTAACCGCCCCGGCCAACCACACATCAATCGACTCACCCACGCGCACGGCCGTCGACGCGACCTTATTGGCAAGGATACCGCCGACGACCGTTTCCTCGATCGTGTAATCGGGCTTCACTGAGCCGTTTTGCGCGGCGAAGTTACTCAACCGAGTCTGATCACGCTGGCTCGCACCCGGCGCGATCGAGCCGGGGAGTGAGCCCAGTCCAGAGTTCAAATACTGGTCCGAACGCTGCGCGGGCGTCGCGCTGAAATACGTCTGGGCAGATCCATCAGAAATCATCGGCTGGCCTCGGACCAGAATGGGCTTACCCATGTATTGCGACAGCATCTCCTCGGCCGTCTGAAGGTTCGCCAGGTAGGAACTGAGCCCGCCCATCGCGCCTTCGCTCGTCGGATTGTTCGCCGTCTGGATCAGCGTCTGAAGATACGCCATATTTTCCTTGTTGGCGGTGTCGTCGACCATTCCCTTTGCTGCGCGCTCCAACATATCGGTCCAGTAGATCGTCGCGCTCGCGACGCAACTTGCATCGCCACGGCATACCGCTTGTGCCTTTTCCTTCGCGAGACGTTCGACGACCTTCACCTCTTCTACGTGAAGCTGCCGATTGTAAAGCTCGTTGTTGATAGCAGAACCTGCACCAGCCAGCGCACCGGATGAACCGCAGCCCGCGAGTGCGCCAGCCGCAGCACCGCCGGCCGTCGCCACGATCTCGTTCAGCGCATCCCGCGCGGCAGCCTGCGCGCTCAACGGCAATTGGCTCACCGTCTGATCGATGATCGGCTGCGCCAGCGACTGCAACACATCGCCTGCCAGCGAGCCGGCGACCGCTGCGAACGACATGGCGTTCGCGCAGGCGTTCGGCAAAGCGGCAACTTTCGCGGTGGCAGAAGCCGCGACGCAGTTGGAAAACAGCAGTCCGCAGATGAAGGGCCTGTTCGGCGCAGTCCGGACAACGCGGGGGCCGATGGCTGAGCGAATTCAGTTCGTCGAATTCGCGCGTCAGACGGGCCGTCAAGGCGAGGTCTTCGCGCGCGCCGATTTCGTCGAAGGTCAGCGGCGCAGGTTCCAGTTCTGTTGGGCGGCCACCGAGCCTCACACGGCGCTCCCACTTGCCGGTCGGGTCGAGCTGCAACAGCCACGCGCGCCATGTAACAACACGTTGGCTGATGTCGTTCGACGGCTGCCCAGGCGTCCACCCGCATCCGTGCACGAGATCGGCTGCGACAGCAGGGACACGAACAAATCGAGCTTCTTGAGGTGCTTCTCGCCGAGCGGGGTGTCGGCTGTGCGGCTGAAGTAACACCGGCAAGTCCGGCACTCGAACATCGGCAGCCGACCGATAGGGCGCGTTCGGAATCCCGCGCTGGTGATGTGGCCGCCGCCACAGCGCGGGCAGCTGGGACGCGGTTCGTGACTCGCGGACAAGATCCTGTCGAGCTGGGCGGTCAGAAACGCCGTCAGTTCCTTGTCCTCGCCGGCGGTATCGGATCGGCGAAGTGTCGGGCGGCTCGATTGGGCGTTCATCAGAACTGGGCGGTTAGCTGGAATCCGAGCGTGACCCGATTCGTCGGAAAGCCGGACGGTTTGTACACCGGCGTACCGGCGAACAGGTCGTAGCCGTAGCCGCCGAAACGCGTCGCGACGCTGCCCTTCACGCCGATCACCGCGCCCGCCAGTTGCGTGCCGACCAGCGCGATCGGCTGCGGGCCCCACACACGGCCGTAGTCCAGGCCCACATAGACCGCCATCCCGGTCTGTCCAATCGGCGCCTGCAGCTCGTTGCGCCAGTAGAAGCCGCGAGACGCAGCGAGCATCGTTTCGCCGTCGAAGCCGCGCACCGTGTAACGGCTGCCGATCGTCAGATCGTCGATGTAGTACAGCGTGTTGCCCGTGTACTGGCCGTGGAACGTTGTCACGTAGCGGAACGGCTGCTGCGCGATTGCGAACGGCACCGACAGGTTCGCATCGAGC
>NZ_KV786875.1:63097-65012 GCF_001806955.1 Burkholderia sp. HMSC10F09 | reverse complement strand
GAACGGCACCGACAGGTTCGCATCGAGCACCGCCATCTTGTAACGATAGGTCGGGCCGCCGTCGGCCGCCAGCATGTCGTCCTGCGCGCCGAACGCGCCGATGCCCTGCCGGTACGCGAGCGTACCGTCGAATTGCGCGTTACCGAAATAGTGGCGATCGGTCAGGCCGAACTCGACAAACGTGTTGTTGCGGCGCTGCTGCGGGATCTCGGTGTCCTCGATGAAGCTTTGCCCGAAGCGGCGCGACAGTCGGAACTGCGCGCCGAACACGTCGTTCTGGCTACGCGACAGCACGCGGTTCAGCTTGAGGTCGACCGTCTTCGAATTGCCGCTCGCGATGAACGTCTGGTTCACGCCGGCGATCTGCTGGTAGTACGTGTTCGTGTAAGCGGACAGCGTGGCCGTCCAGTAGCCCCACGGAATTGAATAGAAGCCGTTCCAGCCGTGCGAGCCGAGGCGCTTGTCACCAAATTCCAGATCCTGGCTCACGCCGACGTTGAAAATGTCGTTCAGGCCGAGCGGATTGTCGATGCCGAGCGACAGGTTGCCCTGCAGCCGGCCGGTCGCCCGCGTGCCCGAGTTGTCGATCGAGGCGACGACGGTCCACGGCTTGCCGCGCTTCACGTCGAGCACGACGTGGCTGTCCATCGATGGCCTTCGGCGCACTCCCATTCGTAATGCGCGGCGATACCGATATACGTGTCAGCCAGACAGCGACCACTACGCTCCGTCGCCGCATTATGAAGACGTTCCAGCCGCCGGCATGGAGAAGCCCAGCAGCCAGTTCGTCTTTGGCACATTGTGGGCAGCGGTGGTCCTCCGGAATCTTGCGCCTCAGTAGTCCATTCATGTCCAGACGGACAGGCGAAGCGTTGACGCGCCGCTTGACCGAGATAGGCTCCTCATGACACACGATTCCGCGTTCACTCAACAGTTCCTGAAAGCGGAGCTGCACGCGCACCTGTTCGCACTGGAGGCAAGTGATCGTACCTCGCATCGCGACGGTGCCGATGCGAGTGACGTCATGGCCCGATGCGCAGCGGAATTCATAGTAGGACTTCAACCCAACCCATTCCTTCGTCAGCAACGTAAGCCCACGCTCGGCGGCAATCTCAACCAGACGGGCATATGCAACATCGGGCTTGCGACGTGTACGTGTTGAAGACGCGTCTTGACTCATCGCCTTCAGAACTGGGCTGTCACCTGAAAACCGACCGTGACACGCGCCGTGGGGAATCCGGACGGCTTGTAGATCGGCGTGCCGGCGAACAGGTCATAGCCGTAGGCGCCGAAGCGTGTCGCGACACTGCCCTTCACGCCGATCACCGCGCCGGCGAGCTGCGTGCCGACGAGCGCGACCGGCTGCGGCCCCCACACGCGACCGTAGTCAATGCCGGTATAGACTG
This sequence comes from Burkholderia sp. HMSC10F09, assembly GCF_001806955.1. Lineage (NCBI taxonomy): Bacteria > Pseudomonadati > Pseudomonadota > Betaproteobacteria > Burkholderiales > Burkholderiaceae > Burkholderia > Burkholderia sp. HMSC10F09. The sequence continues at coordinate 63,606 of NZ_KV786875.1, read as the reverse complement.
CTTGCCCGGTCTGCCCGATCGGCGCCTGCAACTCGTTACGCCAGTAAAAGCCGCGCGCCGCGGCGAGCATCGTTTCGCCATCGAAACCGCGCACCGTATAGCGACTGCCAATCGTCAAGTCGTCGATGTAGTAAAGCGTGTTTCCGGTGTACTGGCCGTGGAGTGTGCCGACATAGCGGAATGGTTGCTTGCCGATCGCGAACGGCACCGACAGGTTCGCATCGAGCACGGCCATCTTGAACCGATAGGTCGGTCCACCGCCCTCCGCCAACGTATCGTCTTGAGCACCCAATCCACCGACATCTTGACGATATGCAAGCGAGCCATCGAACTGAGCGCCACCGAAGTAGTGGCGATCGGTCAGCCCAAGCTCGATCGTCGTGTTGTTGCGACGTTGCTGCGAAATCTCGGTGTCTTCGATAAAGCTTTGTCCGAAACGACGCGACAGACGAGCGTACGCACCTAACACATCATTCTGGCTACGGGCGAGCACTCGGGCCAGCTTGAAA
>NZ_KV786875.1:0-63077 GCF_001806955.1 Burkholderia sp. HMSC10F09 | reverse complement strand
GATCGAATAGAAACCGTTCCAGCCGTGCGAACCTAGGCGCTTGTCTCCGAATTCAAGGTCTTGGCTCACGCCGATGTTGAAAATGTCGTTCAGCCCGAGCGGATTGTCGATGCCGAGCGACAGATTGCCTTGCAGCTTGCCGGTCGCGCGCGTCCCCGAGTTGTCGATCGATGCTACAACCGTCCAGGGCTTGCCGCGCTTCACGTCGAGCACGACGGCGCTTTCGCCCGGTACGTCGGCCGGCACGATCTGCATCGACACGTCCTGGCTCGTCACGCGCTTCATCTGCTCGAGGCCCTGCTCAAGGTCGCGCAGGTTCAGCAGTTCGCCGTCGCCGTTCGGGAAGGCAGTCTTCCAGGTGCCGCGGAGCTTTTCGTCGGCGAAGCGGACGTAGCGGATCATGCCGGGGATCAGCGAAAGTTTGAGCGTACCGGTCGATAAGTCCTGCTCTGGAACGAGCACCCGCGTAGTGACATAACCTCTTGCCAGAATTGCCTGTGACAGCCCCTTGATCAGTACGTCAATACCTTGTTTGCCAACGCATTGACCAGCGTAGTGGTCCAGCCATTCCCGGGCGAACGCAAAGCGATCCATCGGTAAGGCGGATGCGCCTTCGGCCTTCGCTGAGTCGGGCAACGAGGCCGGAACGTCGAGCGTGAAGCGGTCGATAGGAAAACATGGCGCTTCGGTGGGAAGTGCTGGATATGCTTCATTGCGCGGCAATTCAGAACGAATTGAAGGCGCGCGCACCGCCGCGTCGCGTTGCTGCGCGTCGCGTTGCTGCTGTGCCTGCCGATCCTGCGCCGCGTTCGCCCGCGCGGCGGCGGCCTGATCAGCAGGCATCGGGACCTGCTGAGCCGACACAGCAACCGACATCAACGTTGTGATCGACAGCGTCGGCAGCCCCTTCATTATCTTCATTTTCCATCTATCCCTGATTCTGCCTAATCTCCATACAACCTATACGGGCCTTCTATTCTTAGTCGTATTTCAATTCCAATGAAAATCTTCCTTTATCCACATCAACAACAAGGATGAACAATTTCCATTTTGGTTGATTTTGCGAGACGAAAAATCGACGATGCTCAACTAACAATTCCAATAACCTACTGTTAAGACTAGCACTACCCAAAAACCATGAAGAATCTCCATTCTTCGCGATGGCATCAAACTCGAATTGCGCCTGATCGTCGTCGTCCGCGAGTTGCGCTCGCATAACGATCGAATGCGATCCCGCCGGAGCGGCGTCATAAAGCAGCTGGCCAATCTCTTTACATATATCAACATCTCGGCTGTCCATTACCTTCCTCCAGGCGAATTCCTAAAATACTGCTGCGCCGGTCGACCATTGCCTACTACGTACGTGATGTTAAACCCTTCAGGTCTTCGACTATCACCTTGGTATTGCGGTTCGATCGAAACCTTCACTTGCTTTCCCGCACTCAGCGCGTCGGCCCAACTATTCTCCAATTGCTTCCATGCTCCGCGATTCAAGTTTGAATCCATTGGAACTATGTTTAGCTTCTCTCCAGGCCCGTTCAATATGGTCGCGATCAAATGACCGCCATCATCTCCACTATCTCCTTCACGCCCCGCCTTGACCTGTTGGTAACCATTTCTATCCTTTGTCAACAAGGACAGGTCACCATCGACTCGAGTTACCCGTGCTAGGGAATCAGTTTGATATACCTTCGAATCGTCAACGTTATAGACCGTATTGGGCTTCGGATTATTCAGTTCAGCATTCCAGTTGGATTTCCCACCAGAAACGACTTTGATCGTACGAAGAGCGCCGGCGCCCACTGAGGTCAGTGCCCCCGCGGCTCCCGCGCCAATGCCGGGCGCAGCGCCGATGCCTAGCTCAGCAATCAATTGCGACCCTTGCAGAGACTTGAGCGCATCCATCCCCGCATAGCGAGTGTAGCTCTGAAGTGCCGACGTGCGTAAAGACATCAAGTTTGTGTCGGCTGCCTTAAGATTGAGCAGCTCGTCCGTCTCTGCGGCCGACAAGCCACCGGTATCCCGAAGCTTTTGTTGCAGTTGATTTTCTCGAGCCGAGTATTCGACTTGCTGCTGTCGAAGATCAGTCAATGCAGCCTTACAAGCGTCCGCGCTCGCGCAGCTCTTCGCTTTTGCTTCGTTATCTTCCCAAAGCTTGGCGTACCGCTGTTGCACCTTCTGCTGGCATGCGCTCGGGTCCGCAGCCGTCGAACAGCTGACCTTCGCCAACGCACGTGCCGTCTGCTGCGGTTGAGTGAGGAAGTTGTTTTCGACTTCCGTTTGGGCAGCCGTGGTCGCAGTCGTCGCGCTTACACCGCCGACGGCGGCAACACCTGCGACGATGCTTGAAATAAGGTTACCCTTGGCCTGTTTCTCAGTTGCAGTTTCGTTCGGACTGTCGGCGAACAAATTGCTCAACAGGCTGGCCGAGGCTGCGCTCATTGCGCCAGCACCGCAGCTCTGGCTGCTCGCTGCCGCTCCCGCACATGCAACGATCGCATGCATTGCCGCATGTAGCGGACTCCCTTCCGTTACCGCTCCCTCCTTGACAAGGTCACCGATATAGGCCGCGCCCTGCTGCTGCAGGTAATTCACAATGCCTGCCTGAACAAATTGCCCAGTGCTGCCTGTGACGTTACCGCCCGCAGCAGCCGTCAAGGCAGACAACACCTGACGATAGCTTCCTCCCGGTCCCCAATCCGCCATCAGCTGGTCCGCTTTCTGTTCCGCAGCAGCACGTTGTTCAGGCGTCAAATCAAGATTCTTCGACGCCTTTCGCGCGGCATCCGCTTCCTTCATCCGGTTGTCTACAAACGTACCAACCTGATTGATGAACTGGCTCGTGATGTCGAATCCGGCCTGAATTTTGTCCTTGTCGAAAATCGGCGCAAGAGCGCCGCCTGTGTTGGACGTATCACGATTGACGCTAGCAACCGTCTCATCGGCGGTCTTCCCGGTGAGCTGTTGTTGCTTGGCGTTGTCGGTAATCTTGATCGAGCCACCACTGATCCCGCTACGCGTGGTCGAACTCGCGTCATCCGAAGCGCTCAACGCAATGGGAGGTGTGGCCGACAATCCGCCACGATTCGGAAGATCCGTGCCAGCGACGGGATTGACGTTGTCCGCCGTGCCTTTCTGATTCTTCCCGATCGTGCCGCCGTAGCCACCCGAAATCCCGACCGACGATGCATCGTACGATGCGTGATTCTGAATATCGCTATACGTGAGCGTCGCAGTCGTCAAGCTGTTCACGCCGTCCTGAACAGACTTGTCGCTACTCGCGATCACTCCGCCCTTGAGGTCGGTGTTGCCCTTTACATCGACCTGATAACCGGCATCGCCGGCCTTGATGCCTGACTGCTCAGCAACCGCCGCGTAGTCACTGTGCATCTTCTGCTGACTAATGTTGCCTGAGACGCTGGACGACCCGGCGCAAATCGGCGGGACGCATACGCTGACCGACACGCCAGCACTTTGCTGCTTGGAGTCGTAGTGGTCGGTATTCTGCAGGCTCTCGATATTCAGATTGCCGCCCACATCGGCGATGACTTGCTTACCGGACGCAACGGCGCCCTTGAGATTCGTATCGCCGCCCGATTCGATCGTCAGCGTATTGCCGGCCGTCACGTGCGTATTCGACCATGTGGTCGAATCGCCGTTGGCGTTACCCCGATTGCCTGCCACGCCGGCTGTGAACGCAATACCATTCTGCTGGCCGAAACCAATCGATACACCCACGCCAAAACTGCCGCCACTGTTGGTTGAATGCAGACTGCTCGTACTCTCGGCAGCTTGCAGGTTCACCTTGCCGTCCGCCTTCAGCTTCGTGTCATTGCCCGCCGAAATCGTGCTGCCGATCACATCAATGTCGCTGTTCGCACCTGCGCCCGTCGCCGTGATCGATACATTCCGGCCTACCGATACCGTACTGCCGACCGCCGTACTTGCCAGCGCCTGCGATTGGTTATCGCTCTTGCTCGCGCCGAGGGAAATATTGATGCCGACAGACTTCGCGGTTGTCGCCGGATCGCCTCCACCCGTTGCATCGTAGGTGTTTTTCGCGGCAAGACCGGTTGTCACTGCAGCCAGTGCCGTCAGGCGCGCATCGCCTTTGGTCTTTCCGGCCGCCTCAATCATCTGTTTGCCAGTTTGCGCCAGCGCGATCACCGGGCTCGACAAGCCCACCGTCACACCGGCTTGGCGGTATTGCTGTTGCTCGGCCTGGCTCATCGTGTCATACGCGGAATCTAGCCTGACACCTTTGCCCGTAATATCGACATCGTTACCGGCATGCAGAATCGCCGCTGTACCGTTTACATTGTTACCGGCCGCTATCGACAGGTTCCCGTCGAGCGAACCGATTGAGCTTGCATTGTTCGTCACGGTTGCGGATTGTTGACGATCCGTCATGGACCGCGAGCCAACCGTCACCGACATGCCACCGTTCGACAGCAAGCCGGATTCCTTTTTCTCGTAGTAGGTCGACGATTGAACCGTGTCCTGCGAGGTCTTGATGTTGACGTCCCGCGCGGCCGACAGCAGCACATCGTTCGTGCCGACGATATTGCTGCCCGTCACGTTGATGTCCCGCCCGCTCTTGACCGTGACGCCATCCGCGGAAATCGAGCTGCCCACGCTATAGCTCGCAGTCTGATCGATCCCGCTCGCAACCTTCGAACCGCTGACGACGTTGCTGTGGCTGTGCGTTTCGTGCGAGTTGTATTCGCGTGCCTCGGTCGCCGCGCCCACATTCACATCGCCCACCGCCAGCAGATTTGCATTGCCCTTCTCCAGGCTGATCGCACTGCCGCTTAGCGTAATGTCCTTGCCTGACACGATATTGATCGAGTTGCCAGCGGTCAGCGTCGTGCCTGCCAGCGTCTGGCTCGATGAATGCAGCGTCTCCGCATAGCTTCGACTGCCGTCGTCGCCCGAGCTGTTCGCGTTCACCGTCGATGTCGAACTCGCCGTTCCTAGCATCACATTGCCCTTGGCGGCAATCGTCCCCCCTTGGCCAAGGTCGATCTGCGCCCCCTTCGCCGTCAGGTCGCCGCCGACTACGACGTTAGACTGCCCACCCACCTTCACCGAACTCCCGACAACGCTATTGAGATCCGTGTTCGACACGCCATTCGCACGCTGCACGATCTTGTGCTCGCCGGTCTGCACCGCACCGAGATCCCAGTTACCGCCGACGTTCATGCCGAGATTGCCGCCGACCGTCAGGCTGCCCGCATTCTGCTGGAAGTTTCCGCCGGTCTTGATCGATGCATCGCCGACGACATCGAGCTGCGCGACCGGTCCGAGCGTCGTCTTGACGCTGGTCGCACCGTCGCGACTTACCTGGGTACTGGTGTTCGTCGCGGTGTTCAGAACCAGGTCGCCGCCGGCATCCAGATTCAGGCTTCCAGCCTTCACCTTGGCCGACGTCAAATCGACCTGGCCGTCCGTCGTCAACGACATGAGTCCGCCGCTTTGCAGCGCGCCGAACGCGTTGTCGATCTGCTTGCCCTGGATCGACAGCGTGTTGTCGGCCTTCACCGTGCCGCTGTTCGTGAAGTTCTGCGCGTCCTTCAGATCGATGTCGGTAGCGGTGATCAGCGGACCGTTGACGTTCTGCTGATTCGCCTGCGCGAGATACACGACCGGCACGAGCACCGACTGGCCGTCGACCACCCGCGTCTCCATCATGATCACGTTGCCCGTCAGCTTCGATACCTGATCGGCGGACAGGCTCGCGCCGACCGGCAAATCCAGCGATTTCGCCAGATCGGCCCCGGCCGCCATCAGCGACTGGTACATCGTCTGCAAGTCGGTATACGGGCCGAGCACGGCCTTGCCCGTGAGCGCCGTCACCTCGTTTCTGACGAGCTGCTGTTCGTAGAACCCGTCACCGAGGCGCTTCGGGATGTGCGTCAGATCGACGCCGATCTGATTGAAAAAGTAGTCGCTCGACAGGAAGGTCTTCTGATTCGTGAACGCCGGGTTCGTCTCGATCACATAGCTCGCGTTCGGCGACGGGTTCGGCCTGTACAACCCGCCCTGTGGAATCGCGAGATTGTTCAACACGTTTTGCGCCGTCGCGCTCGCGATGATCGGGCTGACCGGCTGAACGGGCTTGCCCGTCACGCTCGCGCCTTTCGCGCCGGCACCTGACACCTGCCCCGTCACCATGCCGCCCGACGTTTTCGACACGGCGGCATTGCCGCTCAAGCTTCCAAACGTCAGACCCGGCACTTCCTGGCCGGGAAGCAAGCCGAGCGACGGAATCGATGCATTGCCCGCCGTGTTATTGATGCTGACGCCCGTGCCCGAGATCGTGCCGTTGGAGCCCAACGTCGAGTCGTAACCGGCAATCGCATACTTCTTGACATCGGCCGGCGCCGCCTGGGTGTAGCCGCCGGGACGGCTGCCGACGAACGGCATGTCGCCGAACGGCAGCGTCCAGTTGTGCTCGGTGTTGTCGTAGTTGTTGTAGTGGTAGTAGCCCGAATACGTGACGGTCACGGCCGGCGCCTGCTGACCGGAAGCCGCCCAGCCATCGCCGTCGTAATGCTGCGGCATGTCGACGTTCCCCACGGCCGTGATGTGGCTCCAGTAGTTCTGGAGGTTCCCGACCGTGGTCGCATTGATGCTGCCGCCGGAGACGATCTGACCGGCAGCACTCAGCGCCGTAATCGTGTTCGCGACTGCCGTGCCGGTATACGTCGTGTATTGATAGCTGCTGTTCCATTGCCCGCCGCCCGGCGGGATCGTATAGACGCCACCGGGCTGAGCCTGCAGTTGGGCGATAATCGGCGCCGGATCGTAGTCCGGATGGGCTGGATCCGGCGTCAATCGGACTCCCCCAACGTCCTGGCCGCTGCAAGCCTCCATGTGAATGGCCACACAGCCCGACATACTGATGCCCAGTTGCTCCAGCACGGCAGGGTCGATGCTCGTGGTCGCGCCCGATGTCTGCATCTGGCGACGCGTGTTCGTAACACGATCCGCATGCAGCTCCATGTCGCCGCCGGACTGGACCAGCGCCGACGCGTTGTTGACCACCGCCGCATTCGTGTAATTGCCCGCCGCGTCCTTGCCGCCGGCCAGTACGACTTTACCCATGCCGAAAATGGCAGTCGTCGCCATCGTGTCGGCGGACGACGTATCGTCCCGGTTTTCGATGTCGCGCGCGAGAATCTCGAGCGTGCCGTTGGTATCCGACGCGCCGATCAGCGCGGTCGGACCAACGTTCGAAACAGTATCTGTTGCGTTGAGCGACGTGCTGGCGCCGACGAGCGCACCTGTATTGAACAGATTCGCTGATTGCGTCCGCAACAGTCCACCTGCCGTCAGCGCGCCGACGTTCACGACGTTGCCTGCATTGACGCTCAGGTTGTTCACCGACTGCAGGTTCGCGTAGTTCGTGAAGGTGCCGGGCAACGTGAACGTGAGATCGTGAGCGACGTTGAACTGTGTGTCGGAAGTCGAAACATAGTCGCCCTGCAGATTCACATTCACATCGCGCGTCGCACTGTATGCACCACCGCCCAGCAGCGTCGCCGCCGACATCGTCAGATTGCGCGTCGAACTGACACGGCCGTTCGTGTTCGTGATCGCACCGCCTGTCGCCACGTCCACGTCGCCGCTCGTGTTCGCGACATTGCCGATCGCGCCGCCGCTGTTGTCAATGGCGTTTGCGTTCACATGCAGCGACCCGCCGCTGAGCTGACCGCCTTGCGTGTTACTGATCGATGCAGCGCCGATGGTGACATCGCCGTTGCCGGTGATTGCACCCATGCCCGATACGTTGCCGGCATGGCTGTTCGCGATCCAGGCCCCACCCTGGACGTTCATTCGGCCCGCACCGAGATCGACGATCGCGCCGTCCGCGTTGTCGAGCGACGCCGACCGAAGGTCGAGCGTACTCGTGTCGCCCGCCGTCGACTGGCCCGCCTGCATGTGGCCGCCGCGGTTGGATATTGCGCCGCCCGCCGTCAGCGATAGTGACGCGGTGGAGCGCAGCAGACCCTGCGTGTTGTTCACGTCGCCGCCGATCGTCGCGTTCACACCGTGTTGCGCGGCGAGGATCCCGTTCGCGTTGTTCCAGCTACCCGCGCTGACGACGGCCTGTCCCTTCGTTACGATGGTGCCCGACGCATTGTTCAGCGCGTTCGCTCCATTGCCCGGCGCGATCGTCAGCGTACCGGTACCGGCATGCGTGATCGTTCCGCCCGCATTGTTCAGCGCGCCAGGCTTGAGCGTGAGGTCGGTACTGTTGGTCTGGATCACGCCAGCCGACGAGTTGTCGAGTGTGCCGCTGACGTCGACGGCCATCGCCGACGTTCCGTATTGGGTAATCGAGCCGCTATGGTTCGTCAGGTTCGCCGCGGTCAACGCAAGCTGGTTTGCCTCCAGCCTGCCTTGGCTGTTATCGAGCAGGTTGCTTGCGTCCACAACGAGATTCGGTGCGACGATCGACCCTTGCTTATTCGTCATCGTCGCGGCCTGAATCGTCGCATTCGCGCTCGCACCGATTTGTCCGGCGTCGTTGACGAGCATACCGGCGGTCACGCCGAGGTCCGTACTGGACAACAATTTACCGCTCGCGTTGTTCAGCGTTCCGCTGACTTCCGCCGTCAAGCCGTTCTGTGCAGTGATCGAACCTGCCGTGTTGTCGAAGGTCGCCGACCGGGCGTCGATCCGGCCATTGCCGACGATCTTCCCGCCCGCATTGCTGATCGCGTTCGCCCCATTGCCGAGCGTCAGCGTGCCCGTCCCGACATGCGTGATCGTGCCGCCATCGTTGATCAGCGTCGCAGGAGACAGCGTCAGGTCGGTACTGCGGGTCTGGATCACGCCGCCCGCCGAATTGTCGATCGTGTCGCTGACATCGACGTTCGTCGCCGACGCGCCATACTGCGTGATCGTCCCGTTATGGTTCCTCAGATTCGGCGCGGTCAATGCGAGCTGATTCGCCTCCAGCGTGCCTCGACTGTTGTCGAGCAGTTCGCTCGCACTCATGCTCAGCGTCGAAGCGGCGATCGACCCGCCGCTGTTCGTCATCGATCGGTTCTCGATCGACGCATTCGTATTCGCGCTGATCCGCCCGCCGTCGTTTTTCAGCGTACCGCCCGCGATGTCGAGGTCGGCATTGGACAGCAGCTTGCCTCCGGTGTTGTCGAGTGTGCTGCCGACGGTAGCCGCCAAGCCGGTCTGGCTGCTGATCACGCCAGCCGCATTGTTCAGCGTTCCGGTTCGAGCCGCGACACGTCCATTGCTGATGACGGTACCGCCCACATTCGACACTCGGCCCGTCCCGTTATCGATGGTCAACGTCCCGTTGCCGGCATGCGTAATCGTGCCGCCGTCGTTGACGATGGCCGCCGCCCCGAGCAACAGGTCGGTACTGTTGCTTTGCAACGTACCGCCGTTTGAATTGTCGAGCGTGCCGGACACGTTCGCGCTCATCGCGGCCGTGCCAGTCTGCGTAATAGTGCCGCCGTGGTTCACAAGGTCGGTCGCGTTGAATGACAGTTGCGTGGCCTGCACGGCGCCGCGACTATTGTCGAGGGTCGTGCCCGTCAATGTGGCGGTCTGGCCGGCGATCGAACCGCCATTGTTGGTCAGGCGCGTGCCCGCATCGACCGCCACCTTCTGTGCGGCCTGCAAAACGCCATTGGCATTGGCGACCGATTGCCCGGAGACCTGCAGGTTTGCATTGGATGTGATCCTGCCGTGGTTCGCGACATTGCCGCCTTGCACGGTGACGTCGCCATTGCCACCAATGACGCCGCCCTGTGCGCCGTTCGCGGTCGTGCCTGCCGCATTGGTCAACTCACCGCCGGTCGTCACTGTCAGGCCATCGCTGTTGAGCGATGTGATCCGGCCCGCCGTGTTGTCCAGCGACGCGCCGGCTATCGTCATACCGGCTGCGCTCTGGATGGTCCCTCGGTTGTTCGCGATGGCTCCGCCACGCACGGCCACCGTGCTTTCGGATACCAGTTCGCCGGACTGGTTGGCGATCTGGCCTGCGACGTTGACCGACAGCTGTCCCTGCGACGACACCTTGCCCCCCTGGTTCGACAGGTTGCCGCCGGTCAGCGTCGTGCTGCTGCCGCTCGACAGGCTGCCGTGGTCGTTGATCACGGTGCCCGATGCGTTCGCCTGAATGGCGCCTTGCGCGCTCGTCGTCGCGTTCGACAGATTCACGTCGCCGGCCGTCGCGTTCAGCGACAGATTGCCGTTCGCGGCGATCTGGCTGCCGGCGAGATTCACACTGCCGCCCGTCAGCGATGCGTTACCGCCCGCTACATTTTGGCCGGTCGCGGTCAGTTGGCCCGACGCGGTCAGGTTCAGGTCTCCGCTGTGCGCGACCGAACCGTCGTTGTTCACACCCGCGCCGAGCGTGCCGGTCGAGTTGATGCTGCCGGCATTGACCGTCGCATTCTGCTGCGCCGCGAGCGTCCCGCTGTTCGTCAGATCGGCCGCAGTGTTCGCCGACAACGATTGCTGCGCATACGTGGTACCGCTATTCTGGATGCCGCCCGAGGCCGACATCGCGAGGTTGCCGCTTGCCGTGGTCTTGCCCGCGAGCACGAGCCGGCCGTCCGATTGCAACGTCAAATCGCCTGCCTGCGCCGCGATCGTCCCTGCGTTCGCGACACCCACGCCTGCGGAGTTGCCAACCAGAAACACCCTATTGGCATACATCCCGCCTAACTGAGCCACGTCAATCGCGACGGCAGGAGCGGGACCGTCACCGGCGATCTGCGTCGCGGCAAGCGTGTCGTGATTAACCTGGTTCGTACCGGCGATTACATTCAGGTTCTTCGCATAGATCGCGGCATTAGCCTGTACAGCACGGGCGATGATGTCGGTCTGATCGACCGTGGACGCATCGAGCCCCGCGCCTTGCACGGTCACGAGGCCGCGATTGACATTGAAGCCTGTCAACGACCCGTCCGCGCCAAATTGCGGCACGCCAGTTGTCAAGACCGCGCGCGAGGTATTGATGAACCCGCCACCGTCCACGACGATACCCGCTGGGTTGGCCAGCACGACCTCCGCACGGCTGCCCGCGATCTCCACATATCCCTTGATCTGGCTAGCCGCCGTGCTGTTGACCTGGTTGACGATGATGCGCGCCGCCTGCCCCGCACTCAAGTTCGGGTTGCCGTTGATATAGCCGGCCTGCTGCGTGTTGACGATCGTCGACGCGTTGTTCAGGATCGCACCGTTCTTCTGAACGTCGAACTGGCTATACGTGTTCAGCGACACGCCAGCAGCGCTCGGCTTGTTGATGTTGACTTGCGGCAAGCCGTTGGGTGTCTGCACTACTGCGGGCGCCTGAGGCCCGGCACCAACGATTTGTGCATTCGCCCAGATCGGATTTGCGCCGGCTGCGACCAGCGCGCCGAACGCGGCGACACGCAATGCGAAGGCCGCTGCCGGATGCCCGCCGCCCCGCTTTGCGGCACGGCGAGTCTCGCCCGTATTTGTTTTCCCCGTCCTGCCGGCCGTCTCTTCGACTGCAACCAGCATACCGCGCACGCGGCTGTACACCAGCCGATATTGGTTCTTGTTCATGATTTTTGGTCTACTCGCGATTTTTTGTTTCGATCCGCTCTCACGGCATCGAATATCGCTGGAATCTAACTGAAACGTAGAAAGTCAACGTCAAAGAACGTCAATCGTTGCCCGCTTGAAACAGTCGTTCGCGCCGAAGCTCCAACACGGGCGCTCGCCCCGGCTACCCCGACCGTGGCGAGTTGCATATTGCGTCGTCCGCAACTATGGGCGCCATTGTAATGGCAATCCGGGCGAATATTACCTCACCCATCATCTCAAAAATCCCTAACAGAAGTGCGAGGGCGAATTGGCGCACAAACGATAATCAACTTTCCTTCAACCACATATCACCTTTCTGAGCACGGCCAGCTACGGCTACTCCGTCGATGCATTTCCGCATCGACGCACTTCATTCAGGAGTTTCCGTGATCTCTAATTCCCCTACCTATGCGCTAATCAGGCTGAGCCTTGCGCTCGTCGCCATGTTCGCGGTGGGTTTCTATTGGCTTGCCACCAAGGACCGGCCGACACGTCGACACGCCCCGTTCGCTCCCCCGCGAGCTCACAGTGCTGGCCGGCCCCCGTTTCGTCGACGTCGATAAATTCGATGAACGGAAGGCTTTCGCGCCGTATCCCAATCCCGCTGTCCACGCCGCACATGAGGCCAGGGCCGAATCGGGCGATAGCCATCCGCCGTTCAGTCAGCGCGAAGAACGCGCCTATGCACCCCCTAGGACCGAGGCTCGCCACGACTTGCAACAATGCGATTGAATCGTTGACGCGCGAGCCGGACAAGCCGATCCGGCGCCGGCAAAGACCACCGCGCCGTCGTCACCCAATTCAGCAATCCGCTGTCCGCGTTGTCTGTCCCCGCGTATCGACACGCGCACTCGTGCCTTCAAGGCGGGCAGCACGATCGGCAGCGTTGCGGGGCAACGGGCAGACTTTCCGCTCTTGTACTGTCATGGCCCTTTAGCAATCAGAGGCGCAACCGGCTCGGCATTGCAAGCGTTTGTACCTGAGAGCAGCGGTTCACATGGATTGGTTGCGATCCGCGTTGACCACAAATACGTACACGCATGCCTACACGAGCACGCCTGGAGAAAATGGGGAATTTGAAAATATCAGCCAAGACACTGACTGTATTGGCCCGCCCTGCAGGATTCGAACCTGCGGCCTACGGCTTAGAAGGCCGTTGCTCTATCCAACTGAGCTAAGGGCGGTCGATGGAAAAATGACACGGCTCGCGACACGGACCGCATTCGCCCGAAGCCCCGAATGACCGACACCCTCCATTCGACGCCCCGAAACAAAACGGGCCCGGCATGAAGCCGAGCCCGAAATTATACCCGATCACCGCGCAATATCGAGCGCGATCGGCGTCGCGGCATCACACCGGCTGCCCATGCAGCATGAACCATCCGAAGCAGAACAGCCCCGCGATCACGCAATACACGCCGAACGCCGCGAGCCGGCCGCGCCCTTCGAAATAGCGCATCAGGAATCGCACGCTCAGATAGGCCGCAATCGCGGTCAGCACGCCGCCGAGCAACGCGTCGGCGAGCTGGTCGCGCGCATGGAACAGCTTCGGCAGTTCGAGCACGCCCGCCGCGAAGATGATCGGCGTGCCGAGCAGGAACGAGAATTCCGCGGCCTTCTCCGCAGTCAAGCCGGCCGCGTTGCCGGCGATCATCGTCAGGCCACTGCGCGAAAAGCCCGGAATCAGCGCACCGATCTGCGCGAGACCGACGAAAAACGCCTGCTTGAACGTCAGCTTCTCGGGCGCCCGATGCGCGCGGCTGCGCTGAATGCGATCGCCGATCCACAGCAGCACGCCGTTGACGATCAGTGCGATCGCAACGATCCGCAGATCGTGGAACACGCGTTCGATGCGCTTCTCGAGCAGCAGCCCGACGATGCCCGTCGGGATCGTGCCGATGATCAGCGCCCACATCAGATGCCCGTCGTCGTTCTTGCGCCCGCCGAGGTGCGCGAAGAACCCGCCGATCAGCGCGATCCAGCGCGCGCGGAAATACCACAGCAGCGCGAGCGCGGTGCCCAGATGCAGCGCAACGAGAAACGGCAGCAATTGCGGCGCGTGCTTGTCGATATGCATGCCGAACAGCGCCGGCACGAGCAACGTATGGCCGAGACTGCTGACGGGGAAGAGTTCGGTCACGCCTTGCAGGACGCTCAGGAAAACCAGAAACCAGAGACTCACGCGTCGGTCCTTTCAGTGGAGATGGAGCGGGAAGAAATGACGGACGCTGCAGTGCGCGTCCGGGAAAACGCGCCCCGATTATGCCGAGCGATAATGACTGCGCCAAGGCATTTGGCCGCTTGGGGCGGCAATGCACACAAACGCTTGCATTTTGTAAGTCTCTGGAAAGCAAAAGGCCCGCCAATTGCATGGCGGGCCTTTCAGATTCGAAAGAAATCTCGGTCGGATCTCGATCAGCGCCCGAGCTGATAGAAAAACAGAACGGTGCTGCCGGTGAACATGCCGAACAGTGCGATGCCCATTGCCATTGCCAGATCCATGGCGCCTCCTCGAAGTGTCATGACCCGGCAATCTCACCGGTGTATCGAAATTATCCAGAAACCGGACTTTGTGAAAAACTCGCAATTTCCCCGAGAAGGGTTTTCCCGGTCGCGCGGGCGCCCGATAATGTCACGCGCCGTCGCGGCGTCCGTTCATTCGTCCATTTCGATCCGCCATGCCCATCTTCCAGCAACACGAGATTCACGAACTTCATGCCGGTCCATCCGTCGTCCGCGTCGCACCGCAATTCGGCGGCCGCCTGCTGTCGTGGGAGCTTGACGGCGAGCCCGTCATCTTCTGGCCCGACACCGCCGACTGGAGCCAGCTCGCGCGCGTGCGCGGCGGCAATCCGCTGCTGTTCCCGTTCCTCGGCCGCCATCGCGTCGACGGCGAACTGGGCCGCTGGCGCGATGCGGCCGGCGTCGTGCGCGATCTGCCGATGCACGGCTTCGCGCGCGATCTGCCGTTCGCCGCGCAGCCGTCTGCCGACGGCGCCGCGATCGCGATGACGCTCGAAGCGGATGCAGCGTCGCGCGCCGCCTATCCGTTCGATTTCCGCTTCGAAGCGACCTACCGGCTCGCCGATGCGCACACGCTAGACGTCGCGCTGACGACGACCAACCGCGGCAGCACGCCGCTGCCGTACTACGCGGGCCATCACTTCTATTTCGCGCTGCCGCACGGCGAGCGCGCGACGACGACGCTCGAACTGCCGCCGACGCACCGCCGCGAACAACTCGCCGACGGCTCGATCAGCGCCCCGGAGCAAGGCGACGCGCGCTACACGCTCGACGATCCGCGCATCCATGACCGCTTCCACTGCCTCGACCGCACGCCGCCGTCGACGCCGGTGCGCATCGACATGCCGGGCCGCGGCCGCGTCGTCGAGATCGCGCTCGACGTGCCGGGCTCGATCCCGTGGTACGCCGTCACGACCTGGACGGAAAAGCCCGAATCCGACTTCTACTGCGTCGAGCCGTGGCTCGGCCTGCCGGACGCGATTCACAACGGCTTCGGCCTGCGCATGCTCGCGCCCGGCGCGACCGAAACGGCGGTGCTGCGCATCCGCGTGCTGCCCCGCGCGAGCTGACGCGACGCTGCGTCGCACGGTTGCCGAACGCACTCGCGCCCGCCCAAACTGCGGCGCGCGGGTCGAACCCGTTAAAATCTGACGTTTTGTGTCGCCTGCCGCGTGATGCGCGGCAGCGTTTTGCGAGGTTCAATGTTCGGAACAACAACGAAACGACTCATCGCGGCCGGCTGCGCCGCCCTGCTCGTCGCGTGCGGCTCCGCGCCGGTCGGCCCCGGTTTCTACCGCGTCGAGCGCGGCGATACGCTGTACAAGATCGCGCGTGCCAACCGCCAGTCCGTCCAGAACATCGTCCGCTGGAACCAGATCTCGAATCCGGACGCGATCGAAGTCGGCCAGGTGCTGCGCGTCGCGCCGCCGCCCGGCACGACGACCGCGTCGACGACGGGCACCGGCACGGCCGGCCGCAGCCGTCCCGCCCCTTCCGCACCGGTCGAATCCGCGGTGAAGCCGGCCACGAGCATCTCGCTCGTCTGGCCTGCGCCGGGCAACGTGATCCGCAGTTTCGACGGCGCGAAATCGAAAGGCATCGACATCGCGAATAGCGCAGGCACGCCGGTGGTGGCGGCTGCGCCGGGTGTCGTCGTGTATGCGGGCAACGGCTTGCGCGGCTACGGCAATCTGATCATCCTGAAGCACAACGCCGATTACCTGACCGCGTACGCGCACAATCGCGCGCTGCTCGTGAAGGAAGGCCAGTCGGTCGCACAGGGGCAGACGATTGCCGAGATGGGCGATAGCGACAGCGATCGCGTCGCGCTGCATTTCGAACTGCGCTACGGCGGCCGTTCGATCGATCCGGCACGCTATCTACCGGCGCGCTGAGCACCGGCCGCCCGTACGCGATGCAATGCGCATCGCGTGCGTTCGCGTCCGCGATCGGGACAAGTCGAGTCAGCGTTTGCGCAGACGTCCGGTGAAACGGCCGGACAGCGGATCGACATGGCGGGCGAATGCCACCAGTGCGCCGATTCCGATCAGGCTGAACCCCGCAGCTATCAGAAGCAAATCCATGGTCACATCACTGTTTTGTCGTGATCTTATGCGCGTTTGTCGAATCGTGCACTGGACCGCCGCCCTCCGGCGAGTTCGCATAATCCCTACATCAGACGCCGTTGTCGTTTCGGGCGCGTGAAAAGGCGATGTAATCTACGTGTCCAATTCGACGATTCACGCCGAGGAGACTTGCGATGCTGCCCGCCGCCGATCGCTACGACGACCTGCTCACCCGCTTCCGGTGGGCGATTCCGGCGCACTACAACATCGGCGTGGACGCATGCGACAAGTGGGCGGACGGCAGCGGCCGCCTCGCGCTGATTCACGAAACCGCGGACGGCGACGTCGCGCGCTTCACGTTCGACGACCTGAGGAACGCCTCTAACCGGCTCGCGAACGCGTTCGCGCGTGCGGGGCTGCGCCGCGGCGACCGCATCGCGATCTTTCTCGCGCAGGGCCCGGAAACGGCCGTCGCGCATCTGGCCGCCTACAAGCTCGGCGCGATCGCGGTGCCGCTGTTCACGCTGTTCGGCGCCGATGCACTCGAATACCGTCTCGCGAACAGCGAAGCGGCCGCGCTCGTCACCGACGCGGCCGGCTACGCGAAAATCGCGCCGCTGCGCGATCGGCTGCCGGCGCTGCATACCTGCTACTGCATCGGCGCCGACGCGGCGGACGCGCCGGGCGTGCTGCGCTACGACGCGGCACTCGCGGCCGAATCGCCGGAATTCGCGCCGGCCGACACGGCCGCCGACGATCCGGCGCTGATCATCTACACGTCGGGCACGACCGGCAAGCCGAAAGGCGCGCTGCATGCGCATCGCGTGCTGCTCGGCCATCTGCCGGGCGTCGAGATGTCGCAGCAATGCTTTCCGCGCGACGCGCGGCTGTTCTGGACGCCTGCCGACTGGGCGTGGATCGGCGGGCTGCTCGACGTGCTGCTGCCGTCGTGGCATCACGGCGTGCCGGTGCTCGCGCGCCGGTTCGAGAAATTCGACGGCGATGCGGCGTTCGCGCTGATGGCGCGGCACGGCGTCACGCACGCATTCCTCCCGCCCACCGCGCTGAAGCTGATGCGCGCGGTGGAGCGGCCGCGCGAGCGCTACGCGCTGTCGCTGAAATCCGTCGCGAGCGGCGGCGAATCGCTCGGCACCGAGCTCACCGAATGGGGACGCGACGCGCTCGGCGTGACGATCAACGAGTTCTACGGGCAGACCGAATGCAATATGGTGCTGTCGTCGTGCGCGGCGCTGTTCGAGGCACGGCCCGGCACGATCGGCAAGGCGGTGCCCGGTCACACGGTCGCGATCGTCGACGCGCACGGCACGCCGCTGCCGCCCGGTGTCGACGGACATATCGCCGTGCGTCGCCCCGATCCCGTGATGTTCATCGAATACTGGCGCAACGCGGACGCGACGCGCGACAAGTTCGCAGGCGACTACCTGCTGACCGGCGACACGGGCGCGATCGACGAGGACGGCTTCGTGCGCTTCGTCGGCCGCGACGACGACGTGATCACGAGCGCCGGCTACCGGATCGGCCCGGGCCCGATCGAGGACTGCCTGCTCACGCATCCTGCCGTGCGGATGGCGGCCGTCGTCGGCGTGCCCGATCCGACGCGCACCGAGATCGTCAAGGCCTTCGTCGTGCTGAACGACGGCCATGTCGGCGACGATGCGCTCGTGCAGGCGCTGCAGGCGCACGTGCGCACGCGGCTTGCCGCGCACGAATATCCGCGCGCGATCGCGTTCGTCGACAGCCTGCCGATGACGGCGACCGGCAAGATCGTGCGCCGCGCGCTGCGTGACGCGTGATCGGCGCACGGCCCGGCCGGCCGGATGGTTTATAGTGGCGCACACGCAGTTTTTCGAAGAATCCGATGTCCTCCGAACACCACTCCGCCGCGGGCGCGTCGCATAGCCCGCTGTACGCCAAACTGCTCGGCGAGACCGCCAAGATCGACTGGTGCGATCTCGAGCGCTTCTTCGCGCAGGGCAAGCTGCTCGCCGTCGCGCGCGATCTCGATCTCGTCAGCGTCGCCGAAGCGATCGCCGGCGACGACACCGATCAGGTCTCGCGCTGGCTGTCGGCCGGGCTCGTCGCGCGCATGCCGGCCGAAACCGCCAGCGACTACGCGGCGCGCAACCCGGAACTGTGGGCGGTCGTCGTGTCGCCGTGGGTGTGCGTGCAGGAACGCGCCTGACGCGTCCGCCATGTCCGATTCCGCTTTACCGCGCGGCACGGCCGTCTCGCACCGGCGCGTGCTCGCGCTCGCGTTTCCCATTGTTCTCGCGAATCTGACGCAGCCGATCCTCGGCGCGGTCGACACGGCCGTCGCCGGCCACCTCGACGGCGCGCAGTATCTCGGCGGCGTCGCGCTCGGCGGCCTGTTCTTCAACTTCGTGTTCTGGGGCTTCGGCTTCCTGCGGATGGGCACCACCGGGCTCGTCGCGCAGGCGCACGGCGCCGGCGACACCGACGGCATCCGGCTGAACCTGCTGCGCGCGCTGATCGTCGCGTTCGCGCTCGGCGCCGCGGTGCTCGCGCTGCAGGTGCCGCTGCTGTCGTTCGCGCTGCGCGCGCTCGGCGGCAGCGACGCCGTGCAGACGACGGCGCTCGCCTACAGCCATGCGCGCATCTGGAGCGCGCCGTTCGCGCTCGCCAACTATGTCGTGCTCGGCTATCTGCTCGGCGTGCAGCGCGTGCGGCTCGCGCTCGTCGCGCAGGTGTTCATCAACGCAGTGAACATCGGCGCGGTGCTGCTCTACGTGTACGGATTCGGCTGGGGTATCGCGGGCATCGGTGCCGCGACGGCGACCGCCGACACCTGCGGGTTCGCGCTCGGCGCCTGGCTGCTGTGGCAGCTGCGGCCGCGCGGGCTGCCGCCGCTCGCCGCGCGCGCCCTCGCCGATCGCGCGGCGCTCAAGCGCCTCGTCGCGCTGAACCGCGACATCTTTCTGCGCACGCTGTGCCTGCTCGGCGCATTCGGCTGGTTCGCGCATCTCGGCGCGAAACAGGGCGACGCGACGCTCGCGGCCAATGCGCTGCTGCTGAACTTCCAGACCTTCATGGCGTACGGCCTCGACGGTTTCGCGCACGCGGCCGAAGCGCTCGTCGGCGCGGCAGCCGGCGCGCGCGATCGCGCGGCGTTCCGGCAGGCAGTGCGCATCACGCTGTTCTGGTCCGTGCTCGGCGCGCTGCTGTTCGCGCTCGTCTACTGGGCGGCCGGCGGCTGGATCGTCGCGCGCCTGACCGATCAGGCCGAGATCCGCGCCGTCGCGCTGCGCTATCTGCCCTGGGCTGCGCTGTCGCCGATCGTATCGGTGTGGGGGTTCCTGCTCGACGGCGTCTTCATCGGCGCTACGCAGACGCAATCGCTGATGCGCGCGATGATCGTGTCGTTCGCGACTTTCGTCGCGGCGACGTTCGCGGCCGTCGGCACGTTCGGCAACCACGGCCTCTGGTTCGCGCTGCTCCTGTTCATGGCCGCGCGGGGCGTGACGCTCGCCCGCTACCTGCCCGCGCTGACGCGCAAGATCGGCGGCGACGCGCACGTCGCAGCGGCCGCGTCCTGACCGGTCACTGCGCGGCGGGCGGCGGCGGTTCGCCGAGCATCGACGGCGGCGTCATGTCCGTCGGCACGCCGTGATAGTCGACCGGATCGGCCGGAGGATGCCCGCGACGGGCCTGACGGGGATCGCTTGCGCAACCGGCAAGCAGCGACGCGGCCAGCACGGCCAGCGCAAAACGGATCATCGGGTCGACTCCGGAAAGCGGCGCGCCCGCTGCGCGCCGGACCGCCGAGTCTAGCGGATTTCCGGCCTACGGGTCGCGCGCACGATGTCCTACTATGTAGCCATGGCGCTGTGCCGTAGAAAGGAGGCTGCCATGTCCTCTGAAGAAATTGCCGGCCTGATCGGCCTGCTCATCGGCTTGATGGTCCTTGCCGCGCTGTCGTATTTCGAATCGCGCGAATACAAGCGCAGCCACGGCGGCGAAGGGATGATCCATCACTGGATGGCCGAACACCATCTGCTGGACTGGCGGCGCAAGCACTAGGCTAGCCGCCACGCCGATCCGTCCGCCGCGCCGGCGGAACGCTTCCGCGCTTTCGTCGCGCGGTGCGCGCCGTTTGTGTGCGCTTTAGAAAGGGGCCGGATCCTACGGCCTTACGTACCGACAAACGAACGCCGTCACGCGGGCCATTGCCGCGCGACGGCGTTCGTTTGTCCGCGCCCGCTCGCCCGTGACGAGCGTCGCGTGAGTCGTCCGCTCAGCCGAGGAAATGCCGCGCGTAGCGCGCGTTGATGTCGGACAGTCGGAACAGCGTCAGGAAATCCGCGCAGTTGAAGTCGGGATCCCATGCGGGCGCGCCGCAGATCTTCGCACCGAGGCGCAGGTACCCCTTGATCAGCGGCGGCGGCGCGACGACGGTGCCCGTCTGCAGTTCGTCAACCGGCAGCGGCGTGTGCGGGAACGCGCGATATTCCGTTGCGGTCAGCGCGCTGGCCGGCAGCGACTGGTAGAGATTCGCCGCGTAGTGGCCGCCGTCGGCCATCGACACGCTGGCGCAGCCGAGCATCGTCTCGTAGCCGTTCTGCATCATGTACGCGCCGAGACCGCCCCACAGCGCCATGATCACGGCGCCGCTGCGGTAGTCGCTGTGCACGCACGAGCGGCCGACTTCGACCATCTTGCCGCGCAGGTGCGTGAGACGCGACAGATCGAACTCGCCCTCCGCGTACAGGCGGCCGACACGGGCCGCCTCGTGCGGCGGCAGCACGCGATACGTGCCGACGACCTTCAGCGTGTCGAGATCGCGCACCAGCAGATGGTCGCAGTACGCGTCGAACGGGTCGACGTCGAGACCGGCGGGCCCGCTGACCTGCGCGCCCATTTCTTCGGCGAACACGCTGTAGCGCAGGCGCTGGGCTTCGCGCAGTTCGTCTTCCGTGCGCGCCCACGCGGCGCGCAGGCGGTACTCCGATGTGACGGTTTCAGCAGCGCGCGGCAGATGGCGCCGCGTCGAATCGAGGGGAAGCGAGGCAAAAGGGAGCGTAGGCGTCGGCAGTTCTCGCATTAGGCTTTCCTGGTCGTAAGGAAGAGGACGACATGCCCGCCAATGTAGTAACCAGCCATGACCGTTATGTGGCACGACCGTGTCCGTTCAATGACGTGTCGCCGAATTGACTTTAGCAGAAAGCTTGCAGAACCGTATGATCTAACCCTTCAAACGAGTTCCGGCGACAGCACCGCGCGCAAGATCGCCTGGCGGTCGCCGCCGCGCGAGCGGCTGGCGATCCAGACGATTCCGCCCTTCTTGATGCTCCAGCTGTCGTCGCTGTCCGCGATCAGCCGCGCCGCGACGCTGCCGAGCGTCGGCTGGTGGCCGACGATCATGACCGTCGGCGCGATGCCGTCCGGCCAGCCGGCCGCGGCGAGCACGTCGTCGACGCTCGCGTCTGGCGCGAGCGCGTCGACGGTCCGGTACTGGTCGGTTAGCGCCTCGACGGTTTGCACGGTGCGCGCAGCCGGGCTCGCGAGGATCACGCTATTCGTCTCGAGCCGGCCGCGCAGCCAGCGCGCCATCGTCTGCGCGTCCTTGCGGCCGCGTGTGGTGAGCTGCCGCGCGAGGTCGTTCGCGGCGTAATCTTCGGCTTCGGCGTGGCGCCATAGGATCAGGTTCATCATCGTTGCGCTCCTTCGATCGGTGGTGCCGTTGTGCGGGAATCGCGGATCGTGCGGTCCTGCCGGTACTTTAGCGCCTGTACGGGATTCCATCGCGACGACGACCGCTTGCACGATTTGATTGACCCGGTGCGTCGTTCGACGATAGAATCGCCGATTCGTCGGAGCGTAGCGCAGCCTGGTAGCGCATCTGATTTGGGATCAGAGGGTCGAAGGTTCGAATCCTTTCGCTCCGACCAAAGGAATCAAGGGGTTACATGCAAAAGCGTGTAACCCCTTTTTCTTTGTCTGGCGTGAGTGTGCGCCATTCACTTCGCCACGACGTCGCGCGCCATGCGTCCGATCAGCGAAACGAGGCCGGCACGAACGATTGTCGCGAGAAGCGCCGCGGCCCCAGAACCGCGAAGCTCGCCAGCACTACCGCGATCGCCGCGCCGGTCGATCCGCCGAGGCTCGGCAGCGGCATCGGAGCATGCCCTGCATTGCTGCTGCCGGAAATCCGCCCCGTCATTCCGACGACGTGGTTCGACGCGGACAGTTCAGCCCGCGTCGCCGCCATCCGCGCGAGCAGCGCACGTCGCTGCGATTCCGGCGCATCGGCCGACGCTCGTGCCTTCATCCCAGACTCTCCCTGATAGCCCGAACGTCGCGCTGCAATTCCTCTCTCAGTATCGACAAGGTGCCGCGTCGCGCGCTGAGGCGCACGGTGATGAAGGAACCGATGGACGCGAGTATCCAGAACGCGGCGACGGCCCACGCAGTCTCGGTGAGGTACGGCGTCCTTGCTGCGGTGACGATCGCCGCCATGCACGCGAATGCGAGGCCGAACGTCGCGCTTGTATGTTCAGTACTGACCAGTACGGTAAAGTCTGGTGGTAGCCAGACGAGACCGTGCAGTTTGCCCCGCGCTTGGGTGTTGGAGCCCGTGACTGAGTACAAAACGCACGGTTGCCGTGCTGGTCTTCCTGAAGCCCGAACGGTTACGCGCGCCATTTACATCGAGTGCGCATGTACAAGCATGGGATCCGAAGATCATGTCTGCTCCTTCTGCCGTAACGGTCGGCATTGACGTCGCAAAAGCTCACGTCGATGTTTCCGTACTGGGTGCCAATCTGGACATCCGTCGATTCAACAACGATGCCGAGGGCCACTCGGCCCTGGCTGTTGCCCTTCAGTCGCTGAACGTGCAGTTGGTCGTGATGGAGGCGACCGGTGGCTACGAGACCGAGCTGGCGTGCGCCTTGCAAGGTGCGGGTTTGCCGGTCGCTGTCGTCAACCCTCGGCAAGCACGCGATTTTGCCCGCTCGATGGGACGTCTGGCCAAAACCGACGCCATCGACGCACGTATGCTTGCCGAACTGGCTTCCGTGCTACTGCGTCGGGACGATCTGTCCCGCTTGCTACGTCCCGTTCCCGACGAGCGGCAGCAGTGGCTGGCTGCACTGGTGACCCGGCGGCACCAACTACTCACCATGCTCCTTTCGGAGCGACAGCGGCTCCAGATCACGCCGGTTGGTCTGCATCCAAGTCTGCTGGCTATCATTGCCGCCATCCAGGCACAACTCGATGACATCGACGCTCAGATGGTCGCTCATGTACGCCAGCACTTCGGTGAACTCGACCGCCTGTTGCAGCCCACACATGGAATTGGCCCGGTATCCAGCGCCTGCCTGATCGCAGAACTGCCCGAATTGGGCCGGCTCAATCGCCGTCAGATTGCAGCCCTCGTTGGCGTCGCTCCCATTGCTTGCGATTCCGGCTTACGTAATGGGCGACGACGGGTTCAAGGTGGCCGCTTCGCGATCCGTCGCGTGCTGTACATGGCTACATTGACTGCAACACGCTACAACCCCGCCATCAGAGCTTTCTATCAACGCCTGGAGGCCGCCGGCAAACTGTCCAAGGTCGCGCTTGTTGCCTGCATGCGCAAGCTCCTAACCATGCTCAATGCCATGGTCAAAGCCAACACGCCTTGGGACGATTCACTTCATCGGGCTTGACTCGGAAGACGGTTACTCAGTCCGACGACCGCATAAAGGACCATGTCGCGCAAGAACGACTTCCTCGCGACTTCCAGCTCGATCGCTGCGAGCGTGGCGTAGTAAACCAGACGCGCCGCGGAGAAGTGGGCGCTGTTCTGCCATCGTCTGACTCTCGAAAACAAACCCATGACGAGCTCCCCTGAAGACTCCCGCATGCGCCTGCCGCTTCTCTACGGACGATCAGCGCTTCGACCACAACGTGCCGATCAGGAAGCCCACTGCGGCCACCGCCGCCAGCGTCGCGAGCGGGTTGCGCGATGTGACGTCGCGCAGCTGTTCGAGCGCTTCGCCGTAGGTTTCCTGCACGCCGCCGATCACCTGGCGAGCCACTCCGTCCAACTGCATATCGGCGCTGCCCGTGACGTCGCCTACCGCCTCCTGCGCCTTGCCCGCCACCTTTTGCACCGTGCCCGTCGTCTTTTCGAACATGATCGACCTCCTGGTTTATTTAGGATAACCGGATACATGGACGCCATCGGCTCGTTCCATCCCGAGAGCCAATCGCCATCCCGTATCGCAGTGTAAAGACGTCGGGCTCGCTGCATCATGTTCAAATGCGCCAGCCCAGATAGTGCATTTGCACGATCGCCGCCCGCTCTGCGGAATCCGCTGCGGTCAGTGACGAGGTAGAAGGAGGTGAGGCGGCGCAACTGGGGCCGCAATTTTCCGGGCAGTTCGGGCTGCGGCCCGCGGAGCCGCTGCCCGAAACACTACATCCGCTGCATCATCGGCAAATCGAGCCGATGTACAGCGTCTGTCACTTCGCCTGTTCGGCCGTGTTCGTAATGGCCTTACCGCCGGCCGATACATCCTGCCCGGCACCAGCGATCGTATTGCAGCCCGTCAACACAACGGTCAGAGCCAACACCATCATTGCGATCTTTGCCATTTTCCTCTCCATGTCAGTGTGATTTGCAGTCGCACTTCGTCCACCTGCTTCACCTTCCTTCCACGGCATGACGATGCGTCGCTGCCGACGCCTGGACGTAACGTGCCCGTCAGCCGATCTGGCGCCGGCGCCGCATGGCAGCCGCGACACGAAACATCGCCATGCCACCGTCGAGACACGTACGTTCGCTGTCCTCCTCGGACGTACGCGCGACGCGGAAGGCCGCGTTATTTATAGCACATCGGCCTAACACCAATATTTGAACAATAATTCTCGAAATTATTTAATTTATGAAGCGAGACTCCATTCTCTCCGCAATCAGACGTCAATCCGCCTGTATTTGCCATACCGAATCGCGGCAGCGTGTTCGGCACAGACCGATCGTGCGCGTCCGATATTGAATGTCAACGCAAGCTCATTGACACGCGACTCTGGTACAAGCGCGACGTCGGCGAAACGCTTGCTGCCGGACGATACAACCGCGCCGGCCGGGACTCCGCGTCTGAATGACACAAGACTCCAACCGGTCGAATTTCGGCTCGGGCCATATGCCTGCCTAGTGCATTTGCAGGTGTTTCACCGAAGCGAGGCCATGTATATTCAATCAGCTTTCATCTAAATATGGGTTATTTCAACAACCCGATTCAAGGAGAGCTGCGCATGGCAAAGATAGCCAAGAGTCGATCCGATACACGTTCCAATAAGAACAACGAAAACGGCGATAGCCATTTCGGCACGGGAGACGAATTGCATCAGACGGCCGGCGGCAAACATCCCCCTCTGACTTCCAATCAGGGCGTTCCGGTCTCGGATAATCAGAACTCCCTTCGCGCCACTCCGCGCGGTCCGACATTGCTCGAGGACTTCATCCTCCGCGAAAAGATCACGCATTTCGACCACGAGCGGATTCCCGAACGCATCGTGCATGCGCGCGGCTCGGCGGCCCACGGCTACTTCGAGCTGACGCGCTCGCTAAGCCGCTACACCACCGCCAAGCTATTTACCGAAACCGACCGGAAGACGCCGGTATTCACGCGCTTCTCCACCGTCGCAGGCGGTGCGGGCTCGATCGATACGCCTCGCGACGTACGCGGTTTCGCGGTCAAGTTTTATACGACAGAAGGCAACTTCGATCTCGTCGGAAACAACATCCCCGTGTTCTTCATCCAGGACGCGATGAAGTTCCCCGACCTCGTTCACGCGGTCAAAATGGAACCGGACCGAGGCTTTCCGCAGGCAGCGAGCGCGCACGATACGTTCTGGGACTTCATCTCGCTGACGCCCGAGTCGATGCACATGATCATGTGGGCGATGTCGGATCGCGCGATCCCGCGCTCGCTTCGCATGATCGAAGGATTCGGCATCCACAGCTTCCGGCTGATCAACGCCAAGGGCGAGTCGACGTTCGTGAAGTTCCATTGGCGTCCGAAGCTCGGTCTGCAGTCCACCGTGTGGGACGAGGCCGTGAAAATCGCCGGCGCCGATCCGGATTTCCATCGGCGCGACTTGTTCGAGGCGATCCAGCGCGGCGATTACCCGGAATGGGAGCTCGCGGTGCAGTTGTTCACCGACGAAGAGGCCGCCAAATTCCCGTTCGACCATCTCGATCCGACCAAGCTGATTCCGGAAGAACTGGTGCCGCTGACCGTCATCGGGCGCATGGTGCTGGACCGCTGGCCGGACAACTTCTTCGCCGAGACCGAACAGGTCGCGTTCTGCCCGGCCAACATCGTGCCCGGCATCGACTTCAGCAACGATCCACTGCTACAGGGGCGGCTCTTTTCCTACCTCGACACTCAATTGTCGCGGCTTGGCTCGCCGAACTTCCATCAGATCCCGATCAACGCGCCGAAGTGCCCGTTCGCGAACCTGCAGCGGGACGGTCACATGCAGGTCCACGTGCCCAAGGGCCGCGTGAACTACGAGCCGAGTTCGCTGATGCCCGACAGTCCGCGCGAAACGCCGCACGGCTTTCGCAGTTTCCCGCAGCAGGCGGACGATGGGGCCAAGGGCCGCGTGCGCGCGGAAAGCTTCGCCGACCACTATAGCCAGGCCCGGTTGTTCTACCGCAGCCAGACTGCGCCGGAGCAAGCGCATCTCGCTTCGGCGCTGGTGTTCGAACTGTCGAAGGTCGAGACCGAGCACGTACGCACGGCCGTGGTGGGCCACCTTCGGCATATCGACGAGAGCCTCGCGAAACGGGTCGCCGCCGGACTGGGATTGGACGCACTGCCGCCTGCACCGCCTGCCGCCGTGGAGCCGATCGATATGCCGCCGTCGCCCGCGCTGCAACTGATTGGCAAGATGAAGCCCACGCTGCAGGGCCGCTGCGTCGGCATACTGATCGACGACGGAACCGAGGCCGCGACGCTGGGCGCGCTGCGCAAGGCAGTCGAAGCGGCTGGCGCGGCGGTCAAGATCGTCGCCCCCAAGGTGGGCGGCGCCAAGCTCAGCGACGGTCGTCGAATCGCCGCGGACGGACAACTCGCCGGCACGCCGTCGGTAGTGTTCGACGCCGTGGCGGTGCTGCTGTCCGCCGCTGCGGGCGAGCAACTGGCAAAAGAGGCGGCAGCCGTCGACTGGGTGCGCGACGCATACGGCCACCTCAAGGCGATCGCCAGCGACGAAGGCGGACAGGCGCTTCTGAACGCCGGCAGCATAGTCGAGGACGCGGGCGTGGTGGCGGCAAGCGACACGCGAGCATTTCTCGAAGCGGCCGCCACGCGTCAATGGGATCGCGAGCCGAAGCTTCGGCTGCTGGCGTGATGTCGATGCCGAGGCTTCTTCGGGGGCCTCGGCGTTTGAATCAGATAAAGGGGCTCGTATGGCGGAAACGATATTCGACGCACTGCGCGAAAGTCACGAAATCCAGCGCTCAATGATGCGCCGCTTGTTACGGTCGCAGCCCGGTGAAGTGCGCAGCGCGCTGTTCGAACAGTTGCGCATCGAGCTCGGTGCGCATGAAGCGGCCGAGGAACGCTTCCTGTATGTGCCGATGCTGATGGACGATCGCGGCCTCCACCCCTCCCGCGATGCGCTCGCGGATCATCACCGGATGGACGAAATCGTCGACGAGTTGCGCGGCCGCGATTCGGGTTCGCGCGGGTGGCTCGCGACGCTCAGGAAACTGTCTGCCGAATTGCACGATCATCTGAAAGAAGAGGAAAAGATCTTCTTCCAGATCTCGGGAAAGATTCTGCGGGCATCCGAGAAGACGGCGCTCGCGAAGCACTACCGGACCGACTACCTTCGCATGCATGCGACGCTCGCTGATGCGTAGCGGTCGCGCGGTTTTGTCGTGGCGTGGGATGAATGACAACCCTATTCGTTGACGCTGACCGCTCGCATGCACACCTTCCATTACAGCCGATGTTTGTGCCACGCAAACGGCCTCATCACCGTCAAGCTGGCCGAGGCCGATGACGGGCGCGTAAGCGGATCCGCTCCAAGATGCGCGAACGGTATCGCACGCTTCTCTGCGATTTGGGGCACGGGATCATCGGATCAGACATCCGTCGACGAGGCGGGCTTCCGCAATCTGATGCGACGGCGGGTCGCGCTGACCGATGCGCTCAGCAGGCCTAGCGCAGCATCGCAGCGCGGGCATGCGGAATGCGTCCGCCATTCGTGCTGGCGTATGTGATTTTCGCTAAACACCTGCGCGGCAGAGCTCGCGCATGAAACTTCCTTATAAGGCGTATTGACGATGAAGATCCTTTCGATTGCAGCAACGAGTGTCATTCTGATGGCCGCATCCTTTTCTGCACAGGCAGCGGGATGTTTGAAAGGCGCGGCAGTCGGCGGCGTCGCAGGCCACGTCGCAGGTCATCACGGTGCGGTAGGCGCGGCGGCAGGTTGCGCCATCGGCCATCATCAGGCAGCGAAAAAGGCCAAGGCAGCAAGCGCGGCGGCGGCATCGGGGCAGTGACAGCGCACAGTCGGGATGTTCGTAGCCGCTGCGACGCAAAACTCAAGCGGTCACAGGAACTCCTTCTCGGCGCCACCCGCGCCAAACTCGGGCTTCTTTACCGAATCGAAGCCAGATGGCGAAATTAGACCCAGCACGCGTGCCGCACCGGGCACGCGCGCAATTCCCGCCTTCACTCGAACAGCTTCATCGCCGTCGCGAGCGTATTCACGACACCCCACGCAAGCGGAATCAGCACATATAACCAGAACACCGCGAGCAACGCCTTGTTGGTCGGCCGAGCGGCAGCAACGGTCTCGTTCATGTTTCGTGTCTCCTCGTTTTACTTGCCGGCGTCGAGCTGCGCGTCGGTCATGTGATGGCGTTCGTTCACGCGCGTGACGAACAGGTTGCAGATAAAGCCGATCACGAGCAGCGATGCCATGATGTGCACCGTCATCGTGTATGCGTCGGCCTTCACGACGCCGTGCGCGACTTCATATGCGCGGATGTAGTTGACGAGCACGGGCCCCGCGATGCCGGCGGCGGCCCACGCGGTCAGCAGCCGGCCGTGAATGCCGCCGACGTACGCCGTGCCGAACATGTCGGCGAGATACGCGGGCACGGTCGAAAAACCGCCGCCGTACATCGACAGGATCAGACAGAACGCGAGCACGAACAGCGCGATCTGACCGGACGACGCGAACAGCGGCGCGCAAAAATACAGCACCGCACCGAACGCGAAGAAGATGAAGTACGTGTTCTTGCGCCCGACCCAATCGGACGCCGACGCCCACACGAAGCGCCCGCCCATGTTGAACAGCGACAGCAGCCCGACGAAGCCGGCGGCGGCCGCCGCGCTCACGGCGCCCTTGAAACTCTCCTGAATCATCACCGATGCCTGCCCGATGATGCCGATCCCGGCCGTCACGTTCAGGAACAGCACGAGCCAGATCAGGTAGAACTGCGGCGTCTTCAGCGCTTCGTCGATGTGCACGTGATTCGACGTGATCATCTTGTGCTTCGTCACGGCAGGCGGCGTCCAGCCTGCCGGCTTCCAGCCGGCGGCCGGGACGCGGATCGCGAGCGCGCCGATCGACATCGAGATGAAGTACGCGATGCCGAGCACGACGAACGTCTCGGCCACGCCGACGCTCGTCGCGGTCTTGAAGTGATTCATCAGCGCGACCGACATCGGGGCGGCGATCATCGCACCGCCGCCGAAGCCCATGATCGCCATCCCGGTCGCCATCCCGCGGCGGTCGGGAAACCAGCGGATCAGCGTCGACACCGGCGACACGTAGCCGAGCCCGAGCCCGATGCCGCCCACTACGCCGTAGCCGAGGTATAGCAGCATGATCTGGTGCAGCTTCACGCCGAGCGCGGAAATCAGGAAGCCGCCGCCGAAGCAGCAGGCGGCGGTAAACATCGTGCGGCGCGGGCCGACGCGTTCGAGCCACTTGCCGGCGAATGCCGCGGACAGTCCGAGGAAGAAGATCGCGAGCGAGAAGATCCAGCCGAGCGTGGTCAGCGACCAATCGTCAGGCGCGGATTCCGTAATGCCGATGACTTTCGTGAGCGGGCCGTTGAAGACCGAGAACGCATAGGCCTGCCCGATGCACAGATGGACGGCCAGCGCGGCGGGCGGCACCATCCAGCGCGAAAACCCCGGCTGCGCGATGGTCGCTTCCTTCGAAAAAAACGGCGCGGCGCCCGCACGGGCGCCTGGATCGGTAACGCTGCTCATCAGTGGTGTCTCCTGTGGGGATCGCGACGCGATCCGTTTTGTATGTCGGCGTTTCGACCCGGTGCCCCGGCCGCCGCACGAGCGCCGCTTATATGCAATTGGCGCTCATATGCAATGGGATGCGGGGTCGCTCCGCCGGCCGCTTTGGTATCGGCTTTCGAGAAATTAGTTCATATGAACAGCATGTTCAATATGTTATTTTTTCTCCTATTTCACGCGAATCAAACCGCGAAGCCGGCGTGCGTACGCGCGCACGTGCGCCGGGCCGGCTCACGGCCGATTCGCGCGCTTAGAGAGGGCGCGCCGCGACCGCAACCGATGCCGCGCTCTAAATTACAAACGACTTTCTGAACCGTGCCTCGTTACCGGCGCGCATGGAAATCGTCATCCTCGGCATGTCGAGCGGCATATCCGCAAGCACCGCGTCCTCCGTGTCCGGCAACTTCTTCGCGTCCGTGAACGACGACGCGACAACGCACCGCTTATGGCAGGTCATCTCGCGGCCGATCATCGACTGCGGCGGGTGTCACGGTGTTCGCGAGGTGTGTCACGCGCTATCCCCGAGTGCGGTCGCAGCTGGGAACGATAAGGCCGAGCTCGCGACGGCCCGCAATGCAATGTCGTCAGCCCGCGCGGGTCACTGCAGTCGCGCGCGCCGGCGGACGAACGTCGAAGCTGCGAGTGACACCGCGCAATGCGTGTTCGCCTATGCGGCGCTTAAGCAATCGAGCGATTCGCAAACGCACTTCCGATTGTCCTGTCGACCTAACCCTGACAGTTGTATGCGCAACGACATTTCGCGAATCTTCGTATCGCGCGGCTCAACGCATGTCGCATAGCCGATAGCAGGGCTCGCCGGCGCCCACGCCCGCCACCGTCCCCATGAAGCTGCCGCCGTCCGCTGAAATCCGCGTCGCGTCGCCGCTGCCCATTCCCGCCTGCCGCCCCATCAAAGAAGGCGACGCGGCTTGCCGATCGACCACCTCGCGGAGATCAGGCAACCGTCTTGCGACGATTTGGACGGATGTACCCGGCACCGGCTTCACATGATGCGTCGCTGCGTACGCCGGCACGCGGATACAACGACCCTTCCCACGCGCAGCGCCCCATCGCGCCGTGCCAATCGCGCCGTATCGTAGTCACCATGTCGCATCGCACGGCACCGTGACGCCCCAACACAAAACCGCTCACCGCCGCCGCCACGCCGTTTTTACAAACAGGAGCAACGATGGAATTCTTACTGGATCATGCACTCGACGACGAAGCCGCGCGGGCCGTCGAACACGAAATCTGGCGCGTGGACCCCGATGCGAAGGTCGAGATCGACCGCGCGACGTCGCGCGTGACGGTCGATTCGTGGTTGTTTCCCGAGGAGTTCGTCGTCGCGTTCGAGGACGCGGGTTTCGCGGTCCGGATCAAGGATCATTGACGCGCGCGATGACGGGCGATGGCGGACGATGGCGGACGATGGCAGGCGCACGCCGCGTCGGGCGCAAGGATTGCTACCGCAACGGCCTTGCTGCAACCGGGCGATGACCGCCGGCCGCCGCAGGTACGGCGAACGCGCGATAATATCGACCCAACCCCGTCAAAATCGCATGAAGAAAACGACCCGAACCGCCCTCTTCGGCGCGCTGCTCGCCGTCGCGACGGCCGGCACTGCGACGGCCAAATCGCTCGACGACGCGCTCGACTGCCATTCGAACGGCCACAAGTTCGTCGCGCCGCTGCTCGCGGCCGGCGACATCCAGCGCGAGCCGATGCATGTCGAATCGAATTCGGTGAATGCGTTCCGCACCGCCCGGCCGCTGACGGCCTACGGCTTCGGCGTGTACGTCGTGCTCGGCTATCAGGCGAACGATCCGCTCTTCCGCCCGGGCGACGGCACACCGATCGGCGACTGGGCATACGGCGTCGTCGTGCGCGGCACGAAAAGTGCCGTCGAGGAGGCGGTGCGCAAGGCCGGCAGCGATGCGACGGTCAAGCAGGCGTTTCCGTTCCTGACCGCGATCGTCTGCTCGTCCGACTGAGCGGCCGGCACCGACGCCGCGGCCGTCATGCGCCCGTATAGACGACGCGATACGGAATACCGACCTTCTCCCATTCCGCCGCTTCCTGGCTGAGGCTGTAATCGGTGAGCGGATTCTGCTCGACCCACGCGCTCGGCAGCCGCACTTCGTAGCCGCCCTTCTTCATCTGCGCGACCGAAATGTCGGGCAGCCCGGCGTCGGTACGGCGCCGGCACAGCAGCGCCGCGAGCCGCAGACAGAACAGCAGCGGCCACTCGACTTCGCGCGCCTGCGACAGCTTGCCGAGCTTACCCGCATGGCCCAGCACCAAGGCGGCCAGCCGCGCCTGATCGGTGCGCGAGAAACCGGGCATGTCCGCATTGCTCGCGATATACGCGGAATGCTTGTGATATGCGCTGTGCGAGATCGACAGCCCGATCTCGTGCAGCGCCGCGGCCCAGCCGAGGAACGTCCGGCACTCTTCGCGCCGCTCGTCGTCCGGCTCGCCGAGCTGATCGTAGAAGCGCACCGCCAGCGCGGCGATTCGTTCCGCCTGCGCGCGATCGACGCCGTAGCGGCGCGTGAATCCTTCGACGGTGACCGCGCGCATGTCCTCGTGCTGCGTACGGCCGAGCAGGTCGTAGAGCACGCCGAGGCGCAGCGCGCCGTCGGTCGTGTCGACGTAGTCGACGCCCAGTTCCTCGAACACGGCCAGCATGATCGCGAGACCGCCGGCGAGCACCGGCACGCGATCGGGCTTCAGCGCGATCAGCTTCAGGCGGTTCACGTTCTCGGCCTTGATCAGCGCGCGCTTGAGCCGCTCGAGGCCGCCGCGCGAGATTCCGTGCGTGATGCCCGGATCGTTGAAGCCGTTCGCCTCGACGAGCTCGGCGAGCGCGCGCGCCGTGCCCGACGAGCCGATCGCCTGATCCCAGCCCGCCTTTTTGTATTCGCTCGAAATGATCTGGATTTCGCGCTTCGCCGCGAGTTCGGCCTGCCGCATCGTGTATTCGTCGACGTTGCCGGCCGGAAAGAATGCGCGGCTGTGGCTCACGCAACCGATGTACAGACTCTCCATCACGAGCGGCGTGTAGTGCGAGCCGATGATGAACTCGGTCGAGCCGCCGCCGATGTCGACGACGAGCCGCTTGCCGGCGCTCGCGGGCACCGAGTGCGCGGCGCCCGCATAGATCAGGCGCGCCTCTTCGCGGCCCGCGATCACTTCGATCGGGAAACCGAGCGCGGCTTCCGCCTCGACGAGAAATTCGCCGGCATTCTTCGCGACGCGCAGCGTGTTGGTCGCGACCGCCCGCACATGATCGGGATGAAAATCGCGCAGGCGCTCGCCGAACCGCTTGAGCGCCTCCCAGCCGCGCTCCTGGGACGCGCGGTCGAGCAGTTTGTCGCTCGACAGCCCGGCGGCAAGCCGGACCGGCTCGCGCAGCGCATCCACAGGGTAGATCTGGCTTCCCGCCGGCGTCTCCTCGACGCGTCCGACGATCAGCCGGAAGCTGTTCGAGCCGAGATCCACGGCAGCCAGCAAGTGGGGAGTTGTAACCATCAGAAGGGGCTCCGTGCGCGTTCGCTCGCGGCATCCGTGCGGCCCGCGAAGCAGTCGATCGAAGCGCACATTTTAAGCGTGGAACGCTTTCGGGCGCCACGCCCGGCGAACATGCGCACGATACGACCGTATATCGCCGCACATTCGCGATATCACCCGTTTCAGGCGTATATTTTGCTGATATATATTTAGTCTTGTCATCAGCACGTCATCGAATCGTGAGAGTTTCCGAGCGTCCTTTCGAAACATCGCCCGACCTGCCTCCTATATTGCCGATGTCCGTCCGTTATCCGCTTCTCAACCGTGAACTCGGCATCCTCGGTTTCAACGAGCGCGTGCTGGCCCAGGCGGCCGATCCGCAAGTCCCACTGCTCGAGCGCCTGCGCTTCATCTGCATCACGAGCAGCAACCTCGACGAATTTTTCG
This sequence comes from Burkholderia sp. HMSC10F09, assembly GCF_001806955.1. Classification (NCBI taxonomy): domain Bacteria; kingdom Pseudomonadati; phylum Pseudomonadota; class Betaproteobacteria; order Burkholderiales; family Burkholderiaceae; genus Burkholderia; species Burkholderia sp. HMSC10F09. The sequence goes on along the minus strand of NZ_KV786875.1, from coordinate 28,627 downwards.
AAGTCCGGATGGCCGGCCTTCAGGAACAGATCCGCGACAACCCGGGCGCGATGACGCCCGACGGGATGTCGCTGCAGCACGCGTACGACCTCGTCGTCGAGCGCGCGCAGCGGCTCGTGCATCGGCAGTACACGATGCTGCACGAAACCGTGCTGCCCGCGCTCGAACAGGAAGGCATCTACTTCCACAACAGCGACTCGTGGAGCGACGCGCAGCTCGAATGGGCGCGGCGCTACTTCCTGGACGAGCTGCTGCCCGTGCTCACCCCGATCGGCCTCGATCCCGCGCACCCGTTCCCGCGCGTGCTGAACAAGAGCCTGAACTTCGTCGTCGAACTCGAAGGCCGGGATGCATTCGGGCGCCAGGCCGTGATGGGTATCGTGCAGGCGCCGCGCGCGCTGCCGCGCGTCGTGCAGATGCCGCAGGCGCTGTCGGGCTTCGAGCACGGCTTCGTGCTGCTGAGTTCGTTCATGCAGCGCTTCGTCGGCGAACTGTTCCCGCAGCTCGTCGTGAAAAGCTGCAACCAGTTCCGTATCACGCGCAACAGCGAACTCTTCGTCGACGAAGACGAAATCACGAACCTGCGCGTCGCGCTGCAGGGCGAACTGCCGGCGCGCCATCTCGGCAACGCGGTGCGCCTCGAAGTGTCGGCCGACACGCCGCAGCACATCGTGCGGCGGCTGCTCGAGGAAAGCGGACTCGGCGAGAAAGACTGTTACCGTGTGATCGGCTCGGTGAACCTCGTGCGGCTGATGCAGATTCCCGATCTCGTCGACCGGCCCGACCTGAAGTTCACGCCGTTTACCGCATCGATTCCACCGGCGATCGCGAACGCGACGACGATGTTCGACGCGATCGACGAAGGCGACATCCTGCTGCATCACCCATACGAAAGCTTCCAGCCCGTGCTCGAGCTGCTGCAGCAGGCCGCGCGCGATCCGAGCGTCGTCGCGATCAAGCAGACGATCTATCGCACCGGCACCGATTCGCCACTGATGGACGCGCTGATGGAAGCCGCGCGCAACGGCAAGGAAGTGACGGTCGTCGTCGAGCTGCTCGCGCGCTTCGACGAGGAAACCAACATCAACTGGGCGTCGCAGCTCGAAGCGGTCGGCGCGCATGTCGTATACGGCGTCGTCGGACACAAGTGCCACGCGAAGATGATGCTGATCGTGCGGCGCGTGCTGCAGGGCGGCAGGGCGACGCTGCGCCGCTACGTGCACCTCGGCACCGGCAATTACCATCCGCGCACCGCGCGGTTGTACACCGACTTCGGGCTGATGACGGCCGACCAGAAGATCTGCGAGGACGTCCACCACGTATTCCAGCAGCTGACCGGCATCGGCGGCGAACTGGCGCTGCACGAGCTCTGGCAGTCGCCGTTCACGCTGCATCCGCGCATCATCGAGTCGATCCGCACCGAGATCGACAACGCACGCGCCGGCAAGCGCGCGCGCATCGTCGCGAAGATGAATGCGCTGCTGGAGCCGTCGGTGATCGCGGCGCTGTACGAAGCGTCGCAGGCCGGCGTGAAGGTCGACCTGATCGTGCGCGGCGTCTGCGCGCTGAAGCCCGGCGTGCCGGGGCTGTCGGAAAACATCACGGTGCGCTCGATCGTCGGCCGTTTCCTCGAGCATCACCGGATCTACTACTTCCATGCCGACGGTGCCGAGCACGTCTATCTGTCGAGCGCCGACTGGATGGATCGCAATCTGTTCCGCCGCGTCGAAGTCGCGTTCCCGATCCGCGAGCGCAAGCTGAAGCGGCGCGTGATCGCCGAAGGGCTCTCGGTGTGCCTCGGCGACAATCAATCGGCGTGGCAGATGCAAAGCGACGGTCACTACCGTCGCCGCCGCGCCGGCAAGACGGTGCGCAACGCGCAGCTCGGCCTGCTCGCGAAGTTCTGTTCGTGATCGCGTAGCGCGAAGCGACGCCCATGAAAAACGCAGCCCTCGGGGCTGCGTTGTCTCATGCCGATCGCTTATGCAGATCGCGTGCCGCGAGCGCGCCGCGCTCACGATGCCATCGAGGCCGGACGAATCGCGATGATCCGCGACGCGGGAAAACGCGCCGTAAAAGTACTGCCGCGCCCTTCCTCGCTCTGCACGTACAGATGCGCGTCGTGCCGCTGCAGCACGTGCTTGACGATCGCGAGCCCGAGACCGGTGCCGCCCGTATCGCGCGAGCGGCTGCGATCGACGCGATAGAAGCGCTCGGTCAGCCGCGGCAGATCGGCGGCCGGAATGCCGAAGCCGCTGTCGGTCACCGAGAACACGCCCTGCGCGCCTTCGCGCCGCCACGTCACGCAGATCTTGCCGCCGTCCGGCGTGTAGCGGATCGCGTTCGTCACGAGATTCGCGAACGCGCTGAACACTTCGGTCTGCGCGCCCGTCACGCCGAGCGTGTCGTCGATCGAGAACGTGATGTCGTGATGGCCGTTCGACAGCGTGTGCGCGTCCTCTTTCAGATGGTCGAACACCGAGCGCATGTCGATCGCGCGATCGAGCGGCGGCTTGCTTTCGCCTTCGAGCTTCGCGAGCACCAGCAGATCGGTGACGATGTGCCGCATCCGCGACGCCTGCTGCTCCATCATCTCGAGATAGCGCGCGCGATCCTCTTCGCCGAGCGGCAGCTCGCGCATCGTCTCGAGAAAGCCGGACAGCACGGTAAGCGGCGTCTTCAGCTCGTGCGACACGTTCGCGACGAAGTCGCGGCGCATCGCATCGGTACGCTCGAGCTCGGTGATGTCCTGCGTGAGCAGCAGCTTGCGGTTCTCGCCGTACGGAAACACCTGCACGGCGAGCACGTTCTGCCGCGAGTCGCCCATCCCGCGCATCACGAGCGTTTCCTCGTAATGCTGCGCGTTGAGATAGCGGACGAAATCGGGATGACGAACGAGATTCGTGATGTGCTGGCGCAGGTCGCGCTTCGCGTCGAGACCGAAATGCACTTCGGCGATCGCGTTGCACCACTCGATCTGGTCGTGATCGTCGAGCATCGCGACGCCGTTCGGCGAGGCCTGGATCGCCTGGATGAAGCGCGAATGCTGCTGCTCGACCTGCCGCACCTGCGCGTGCCACTGCTTCGCGAGCTTGTGCAGCCGGTAGTAGATCTCGCCCCAGATGCCGGGCGCGCTCGGCACTTCGCCGTACACCGGCGCATCGAGCAGCCGCCACAGACGCTGCGTATGGAACGTACTGAAAAAGCCCTGCACGATCAGCATCGCGGCCGCGAAGCCGAAGCCCGCGGTCGGGCCGGCGAACACGCCGACCAGTACGCTGATCAGCACGAGCAGCACGAGCGACACCAGAAAGCGCGCCCAGATGATGTTCATGATTCAGCGTCCAAAAGAATGAACGGCATGCCGCGTTGCCGGCATGCCCGATGGCGTTACGCGTGCTTCGCGAGCCGGTAGCCGCTGCCGCGCACGGTCTCGATCATCGCATCGCAGCCGGCCGGTTTCAAGGCCGCGCGCAATCGTTTGATATGCACGTCGACGGTGCGCTCCTCGACAAAGACGTGATCACCCCACACCTGATCGAGCAGCTGCGTGCGGCTGTGCACGCGCTCCGGATGCGTCATGAAGAAATGCAGCAGCCGGAATTCGGTCGGACCGAGATCGAGCTTGATCTCGCTGCCGTTCGTCTGCGCGGCGACACGGTGCGTGGCCGGATCGAGACGCAGCCCGTTGATCGACACGACGTCTTCGGTCAGCTGCGGCGCGCGACGGCGCAGCACCGCCTTGATGCGCGCCATCAGTTCCTTCGGCGAGAACGGCTTCGTCACGTAGTCGTCCGCGCCGATCTCGAGGCCGAGCACCTTGTCCTGCTCGTCGCCGCGCGCGGTCAGCATGATGATCGGAATGTGCTTGGTCCGTTCGTTGTTGCGCAGGTCGCGCGCGAACGCGATACCGGACTTGCCCGGCAGCATCCAGTCGAGCAGCACCAGATCGGGCAGCACGTCGCTGATCAGATTCTGCGCCTGTTCAGCGTTGTACGCACGAATCGGACAGTGACCGGCATGCTGGAGATTCACCGAGATCAGTTCCGAAATCGCGGGTTCATCTTCAACGACGAGAATGTTGCTGGGCATCGGCACCTCTATCTTCCTGGCGTAGTCGCGTTAACTGTTGGCTTCGCGATCGAGCGTGTCGCGCGGCTGGTGCCGCACGTCCGTGCCCTTCACGATGTAGATGATGAATTCGGCGATGTTCTTCGCGTGATCGCCGATCCGTTCGATCGCCTTCGCGATGAACAGATACTCGAGACCGACCGAGATCGTGCGCGGGTCTTCCTGCATGTACGACACGAGCTTGCGCACGAACGCGCGGAATTCCTGGTCGATTTCCTTGTCGTCCTTGACGATCTGCGCGGCGGCCACCGTATCGAGGCGCGCGAACGCGTCGAGCGCGCGGCGCAGGATCGTCACGGCCATCTCGCCCGACACCTTGATCTCGGCGATGTTGACCGCACGCGCAGCCGGCTCGTCGATCAGGCGGCGCACGCGCTTCGCGATCTTCTCGGCCTCGTCGCCCGCGCGTTCGAGGTTCGTAATCGTTTTCGAAATCGACATCAAAAGACGCAGGTCGCGTGCGGCCGGCTGCCTCCGCGCGATGATGTTCCCGCACTCCTGGTCGATGTCGACTTCCATCGCGTTCAGCGTTTCCTCGGCCGCGATCACGCGTTCGGCCGCGTCGCGGTCGAACTCGTTGAGCGCATGCATTGCGCCGACGATCTGCGACTCGACGAGCCCGCCCATCTCCAGCACCTTCGACGACACCGCGTTCAGATCGGCGTCGAACTGGCTCGACAGATGTTTATCCGACATGATTGTTGTTCCCCGTCATCAGCCGAAACGGCCGGTGATGTAGTCTTCGGTTTCCTTACGTACCGGCTTGATGAAGATCTTTTCGGTTTCGCCGAATTCGATCAGCTCGCCCAGGTACATGTAGGCCGTGAAGTCCGAGCAGCGTGCGGCTTGCTGCATGTTGTGCGTGACGATCACGACCGTGTAGTCGCTCTTGAGCTCGGCGATCAGTTCCTCGATACGGCCGGTCGAGATCGGATCGAGCGCCGAACACGGCTCGTCGAGCAGCAGCACTTCCGGACGGATCGCGATGCCGCGCGCGATGCAAAGCCGCTGCTGCTGTCCGCCCGACAGCCCGTAGCCGCTCTGGTTCAGCTTGTCCTTCACCTCGTTCCAGAGCGCGGCCTTCGTCAGCGCCCATTCGACGCGGTCGTCCATCTCCGAGCGCGTGAGCCTTTCGAACATCTTCACGCCGAACGCGATGTTGTCGTAGATCGACATCGGAAACGGCGTCGGCTTCTGGAACACCATGCCGATCCGGGCGCGCAGCAGCGAGATGTCGCGCTTCGACGTCAGCAGGTTCTCGCCGTCCATCAGGATTTCGCCTTCGGCGCGCTGCTCCGGATAGAGCGCATACATCTTGTTGAACGTGCGCAGCAGTGTCGACTTGCCGCAGCCGGACGGGCCGATGAACGCCGTCACCTTCCCCTCCGGAATGCGCAGGTTGATGTTCTTCAGCGCATGGAACTTGTTGTAAAAGAAGTTGAGGTTGTTGACCTCGATCTTCGCATTCAGCGGCGCGAGCGGGCGGCCGTTGGCCGCGTCGCGCGTGCCGGCGGGCGCAGCCGTGCGCTCGACGGGATTCAGGTGGCTTTCTGCCATATTCATCGGATTGCTCCGCCGTTACTTTTTCGAGAAGACCGAGCGCGCCAGGATATTGAGTCCGAGCACCCCGAGCGTAATCAGGAACACGCCTGCCCATGCGAGCGACTGCCACTCGGCGAACGGGCTCATCGCGAACTTGAAGATCGTGACCGGCAGGTTCGCCATCGGCTGGCTCATGTCGAACGAGAAGAACTGGTTCGACAGCGCGGTGAACAGCAGCGGCGCCGTTTCGCCGGCGATCCGCGCGACGGCGAGCAGCACGCCCGTCACGATCCCGCCGAGCGATGCGCGCAGCGTGATCTTCAACACCATGCGCCACTTCGGCGTGCCGAGCGCGACGGCCGCTTCGCGCAGCGCGTTCGGCACGAGCTTCAGCATGTTCTCGGTCGTGCGGATCACGATCGGAATCTGCAGCAGCGCGAGTGCGATCACGCCGGCCCAGCCGGAGAAGCGTCCCGACTTCGCGACGACGAGCGCATACACGAACAGCCCGACGACGATCGACGGCGCCGACAGCAGGATGTCGTTGATGAAGCGGATCGTGCTCGCGAGCAGATTCTTCTGCCCGTATTCGGCGAGATAGACGCCCGCGAGGATGCCGATCGGCGTGCCGATCAGCGTACCGAAGCCGCACAGCAGCAGGCTGCCGACGATCGCGTTCGCAAGCCCGCCGCCTTCGGTGTTCGGCGGCGGCGTCGACTCGGTGAACAGCTGCAGCGACAGGCCGCCGATGCCGAGATGCAGCGTCGTGTACAGAATCCATACGAGCCACAGCAGGCCGAATGCCATCGCGCCGAGCGACGCCGTCAGCGCGACCGCGTTGGTCAGCTTGCGCTTGCGCTGCAGCCGCGTGCGCATCGCCTCGAGCGCGGCGCCGTCCGGCCCCGGAAAATTCATCATGCGCTCGCTCATTTCTTGCCCTCTCCCTTCTCGAGACGCAGCAACATCAGCTTCGAGATGGCCAGCACGATAAACGTGATCACGAACAGGATCAGGCCCAGCTCCATCAGCGCGGACGTATGCAGGCCCGGCTGCGCTTCCGCGAATTCGTTCGCGAGCGCCGACGTGATGCTGTTGCCGGGTGCGAACAGCGACGCGCTATCGAGCAGGTTCGTGTTGCCGATGACGAACGTGACGGCCATCGTCTCGCCGAGCGCACGGCCGAGGCCGAGCATCACGCCGCCGATCACGCCGGTTTTCGTATAAGGCAGCACGACCTTCCACATCACTTCCCAGGTCGTGCAGCCGATGCCGTACGCCGACTCCTTCAGCAGCACGGGCGTCACTTCGAACACGTCGCGCATCACCGACGCGATGTACGGGATGATCATGATCGCCAGGATCACGCCCGCGGCGAGAATGCCGATGCCGATCGGCGGACCCGAGGTCAGCGGGCCGAGAACCCACACGTTCTCGAACAGGCGGCCGATCGGCTTCTGAAAGTACTGCGCGAAAATCGGCGCGAAGATCAGCAGCCCCCACATGCCGTACACGATCGACGGAATCGCGGCGAGCAGTTCGATCGCGATGCCGAGCGGACGGCGCAGCCACACGGGCGACAGCTCGGTCAGGAACAGCGCGATGCCGAAGCTGACGGGCACCGCGATCACGAGCGCAATCAGCGAGGTGACGATCGTGCCGTAGATCGGCACGAGCGCACCGTAGATGTCCGAGTTCGGATCCCACTCGGAGTGCCACAGAAAGCCGATGCCGAACTTCTGGATGGTCGGCATCGACGCAATGATCAGTGAAACGATGATCCCGCCGAGCAGCAGCAGGGTCACGATCGCGGCGAGCCGCGCGAGGCCGCCGAACACGATGTCGCCGATACGGCCGGGCGCACGTTGCGCTTCGCCGCCGGTGGACCGTGAAGACGGATAGGAAATATCAGACATGGGTGCCTGCTTGGGATCGCCGGGCGCCGTGACGCCCGGCCTTACCGCACACACTGCCCGGCCGGCGCGGCCGGGCAGCGAACCGCTGCGACGCTTACTCCGCGACCGGCTTGCCCGACGCGTCGGTCACCTTCACCTTCCACTGCTTGCGGATCTCGGCCGTGACTGCCGCCGGCAGCGAGATGTAGTCGAGGCTGTCGGCAGCCTTCTCGCCGTTCTTGAACGCCCAGTCGAAGAACTTCAGCGTTTCCGCGCCCTGACCCGGCTTGTCCTGCTTCGCGTGCAGCAGCACGAACGTCGCGCCGACGACCGGCCATGCGTCCTTGCCCGGCTCGTCCGTCAGGATCTGGTAGAACGACTTCGACCAGTTCGCGCTCGCGGCCGCGGCCTTGAACGTTTCGGTCTTCGGCTCGACGACGGCGCCCGACGAATTCTTCAGCGCCGTGTACGTCATGTTGTTCTTCTTGGCGTACGCCCACTCGACGTAGCCGATCGCGCCCGGCAGACGCTGGACGAACGCGGCGACGCCGTCGTTGCCCTTGCCGCCCGTACCCGTCGGCCAGTTGACCGTCGTGCCTTCACCGATCTTCGACTTCCACTCGCCGTTGACCTTCGACAGGTAGTTCGTCCAGATGAAGCTCGTGCCCGAGCCGTCCGCGCGGCGAACGACCGCGATGTCCGTATCCGGCAGCTTGACCTTCGGGTTCAGCGCGGCGATGGCCGGATCGTTCCACTTCTTGATCTTGCCGAGATAGATGTCGCCGAGCACCGGGCCCGACAGCGTCAGTTCGCCGGCCTTCACGCCCGGCACGTTGACGACCGGCACCACGCCGCCGACGACCGTCGGAAACTGGAACAGGCCTTCCTTCGCGAGTTCGTCATCCTTCAGCGGCGCGTCCGAACCGGCGAAATCGACCGTCTTCGCGACGATCTGCTTCAGGCCGCCCGACGAACCGATACCCTGGTAGTTGACCTTCGCGCCGCCGGACTGCTGATAATCGGCAGCCCATTTCGTGTAGATCGGCATCGCGAACGTGCTGCCTGCCCCCGTGATGTCGGCTGCGTGGGCGGCAACGGCGAAAAGCGCGCCAGCCAGGCCGGCAATCGCGGTTTGCATCAATTTCATGAGACCTCCAGTGTGTGAGCGGATGACTACGGCACCGCGAAGGTTAGGGGCTGCTCATGACGATAATGTGACAATCGATGAAACTGGCGTGACAGTAACATGACTGGTTGAAAGCGAGTAGCGCGCGGCGTTGTTACCGGCGCGGCGATCGCGGGGGTCGGATGGCGGTATAAGTTACCGCTCGCGCATGCGGCGAGCGGGAGGATTCGGCGCTGCGGCGCGGTTCGATGCAGGGCGAGGAAGAACGGCGCGTGCCGTTCGGTTGGACTAGCGCGTGAGTTGGAATGGGGTCGAAAGCGCGAAAGCGCGCGATCTACAAACTGCTCGGCATGGAGGCCGGCTGCAATGGCTCGACCGACGATGACGGCAGTAGATATTCGCGATCGTCGGCGCGCGTACTTGCATGCAGATAAAAGCGCGGCGCTTGCAAGGTGCCGCGCTCCTTCTGATCATGCGGCCGGCGCGCCGCTACCCGGCGCCCACCGACCGTTTCGACGTCACGCCGTCGCCGCGCGCACCGCTTCGGCGATCGCTTCCGCATGGCGCGTCGCGTCGGCCGCCTGCTGCGCCTCGACCATCACGCGCAGCACCGGTTCGGTGCCCGAAGGACGGATCAGCACGCGGCCGCTGCCGGCGAGCGCCGCTTCGGCTGTCTCGATCGCCGCGCGGATCGACGCACTGCCCTTCCAGTCGGCGCCCGGCTTCATCCGTACGTTGATGAGCTTCTGCGGGAACAGCGTCACGCCGTCGAGCATCTGCGCGAGCGTCTTGCCGCTGCGCTTGAGCGCAGCGAGCACGAGCAGCGCCGACACGATGCCGTCGCCGGTCGAATGGCGATCGAGCGACAGGATGTGGCCCGAGCCTTCCGCGCCGAGCTGCCAGCCGTGTTCGCGCAGTTTTTCGAGCACGTAGCGGTCGCCGACCGCCGCGCGCACGAATTGCACGCCCGCGCGCTGCAGCGCGACTTCGACCGCGAGGTTCGTCATCAGCGTACCGACCGCGCCTTCGACCTTGCCGTCGGTCGCGATCCGGTCCTGCACGAGCACGTAGAGCAGCTCGTCGCCGTTGTACAGGCGGCCCGACGCGTCGACGATCTGCAGGCGGTCCGCGTCGCCGTCGAGCGCGATTCCGAGGTCCGCACGATTCGCGCGCACGGCGCGCATCAGCGCGTCGGGCGCGGTCGCGCCCACACCGTCGTTGATGTTGAAGCCGTTCGGCGCGACACCGATCGGAATCACGTCCGCGCCGAGCTCGTGGAACACGTGCGGCGCGACCTGATACGCGGCGCCGTGCGCGCAGTCGACGACGAGCTTCAGCCCGCGCAGGTCGAACGCGGCCGGGAACGTGCTCTTGCAGAACTCGATGTAGCGGCCGGCCGCGTCGTCGAGGCGGCGTGCCTTGCCGAGGCCGTCCGACGGCGCGCATTCGAGCGGCTTGTCGAGCCACGCCTCGATCGCGGCTTCGGTGTCGTCCGGCAGCTTGTTGCCGTCCGCCGAGAAGAACTTGATCCCGTTGTCCGGATACGGATTGTGCGACGCGCTGATCACGACGCCCGCCGACAGTCGCAGCGCGCGCGTCAGATATGCGACGCCCGGCGTCGGCATCGGGCCCGCCAGCATCACGTCGACGCCCGCCGCCGAGAAACCGGCCTCGAGCGCGGCCTCGAGCATGTAGCCCGACACGCGCGTGTCCTTGCCGATCAGCACCGTCGGCCGCGCACCGGGCGCGACGTCCGCCGTACCCGCGAGCACCTTGCCGGCCGCATAGCCCAGGCGCAACACGAAATCGGGCGTGATCGGCGCATCGCCGACCGTGCCGCGAATGCCATCCGTGCCGAAATATCGACGTCCCATGACGAATCTTCCTCCTTCGGTTTTCTGACTTATCGTTGCCGCGCGGCTTCGCGCACGGCACACCATATTTTCAGCGCGTCGACCGTCGCCGCGACGTCGTGCACGCGCACGATCGCGGCGCCGCGCTCGACCGCGCACAAGGCGGCGGCGACACTCGCCGCGATCCGCTCCATCGGCGGCTTGCCGCCGATCACCGCGCCGAGCATCGACTTGCGCGACATCCCGGCGAGTACCGGATACGCGCGTCCGTCGGGCCGCAGCGGCGCCGTGTCGGGCAGCGCGGCCAGCAGCGCATAGTTGTCGTCGACGACTGCCTTGCCGAACCCGAAACCGGGATCGACGCAAATCCGTTCCGGCGCGACGCCGGCGTCGCGCAGCGCCTGCGCGCGTGCCGCGAGAAAATCGCGCACGTCCGCGACGACGTCGCGGTAATCGGGCTCGCCGACCTGCATCGTCTGCGGCTCGCCGAGCATGTGCATCGCACAGAGTCCGCTGTCGCCGTCGCGCACGGCGTCGATGGCACCCGGCTGACGGAAACCCCAGATGTCGTTGATCAAATCCGCACCGGCCGCAAGCGCCGCGCGCATGACCGCGGGCTTGTACGTATCGATCGACAACGGCACGTTGAGCGGCCGCAGCGCTTCGACGAGCGGGATCACGCGTGCGAGCTCCTCGTCGAGCGGCACGGGCGGCGCGCCGGGACGTGTCGATTCGCCGCCGATATCCAGTATGTCGGCGCCGTCGGCAATCATCCGTTCGGCTTGTCGCACTGCGTCGTCGTAGGCGAGAAAACGGCCGCCGTCGGAAAACGAATCGGGCGTCGCGTTCAGGATGCCCATGACGAGCGGGCGTTCGAATGTCAGCGTGAAGCGGCCGCAGCGCAGCGGCGCGGGAATGGACGGGGAAGCGGTGGAATCGGACACGGAGCGGCTGAGGGGGAGAATACAAAACGGGCCGGTGTGGAACCACACCAGCCCGTAAACGGTGCTAGGACGAAGTTTATACCGGCGAGGCAGGTGCCGGTGCGTTGCCCGGCTTCACCTCGGCAGCGGCGCCGCCGCCGGGCGAATCGCCGCCGACGGCCGGCGTGCTCTTCGGCGAGCGCGGCGGACGCCCTTCCATGATGTCGTTGATCTGATCGGCGTCGATCGTTTCCCATTCCATCAGCGCGGCCGTCATCGCTTCGACCTTGTCGCGGTTCTCTTCGAGCAGACGACGCGCAAGGTTGTACTGCTCGTCGAGCACGCGGCGGATTTCCGCGTCGACCTTCTGCTGCGTCGCTTCCGAGATCGTGCGCGTGAAGCCGCGGCCGAACGGACCGCCGTCGTTCTCGTCGTCGACGTAGACCATCGGCCCGAGCGCGTCGGTCATCCCGAAGCGGGCGACCATCGCACGTGCCGTCTGCGTCGCTTTGTTGAAGTCGTCCGACGCGCCGGTGCTGATCAGGTTCAGGAACAGTTCCTCGGCCACGCGGCCGCCGAACAGGATCGCGAGACGGTCGAGCAAATAGTCCTTCGAATAGGTCTCGTTGTCGTGTTCCGGCAGCTGCCACGTCACACCGAGCGCACGCCCGCGCGGAATGATCGTGACCTTGTGGACCGGGTCGGCCTTCGGCAGCAGCTTCGCGATCACTGCGTGACCCGACTCGTGATAGGCGGTCGCGCGCTTCGCTTCCTCGCGGATCACGGCCGACTTGCGCTCCGGACCCATGAAGATCTTGTCCTTCGCGTCCTCGAAGTCCTGCATCTCGACGATGCGCTTGCCGCGACGCGCGGCGAACAGCGCCGCCTCGTTCACGAGGTTCGCGAGATCGGCACCCGAGAAGCCCGGCGTGCCGCGCGCGATGACGGCTGCATCGACGTCGTTCGCGATCGGCACCTTGCGCAGGTGCACGCGCATGATCTGCTCGCGGCCGCGGATGTCCGGCAGACCGACATAGACCTGACGGTCGAAACGACCCGGACGCAGCAGCGCCTTGTCGAGCACGTCCGAACGGTTCGTCGCGGCGATCACGATCACGCCCGAATTCGCTTCGAAGCCGTCCATCTCGACGAGCATCTGGTTCAGCGTCTGCTCGCGTTCGTCGTTGCCGCCGCCCATGCCGGCGCCGCGATGACGGCCGACCGCGTCGATTTCGTCGATGAACACGATGCACGGCGCATGCTTCTTCGCCTGCTCGAACATGTCGCGCACGCGGGCCGCGCCGACGCCGACGAACATTTCGACGAAGTCCGAACCCGAGATGCTGAAGAACGGCACCTTCGCTTCACCCGCGATCGCGCGGGCAAGCAGCGTCTTGCCGGTACCCGGCGGGCCGACGAGCAGCACGCCGCGCGGGATGCGGCCGCCGAGCTTCTGGAATTTCTGCGGATCGCGCAGGAAGTCGACGAGCTCGGACACTTCCTCCTTCGCTTCGTCGCAGCCCGCGACGTCGGAGAAGTTGACCGCGTTGTTGTTCTCGTCGATCAGCCGCGCACGCGACTTGCCGAACGAAAATGCGCCGCCTTTGCCGCCGCCCTGCATCTGCCTCATCATGTAGAACCAGAACACGATGATCAGGATCGTCGGCCCGAGATAGTACAGCGCGGACATCAGCGCGTTCGGCTCGTCGTCGGCCTTGCCGCTGACCTGCACGCCGTACTTCATCAGATCGCCGACCATCCAGATGTCGCCCGGCGACACGATCTGGTATTTCTGGCCATCGGCCGGAGTGACGGTGAGGTTGCGCCCCTGCACGACGACATTCTTGACCTTGCCGTTCTTGGCGTCGTCCATGAACTGCGAATAGGACACACCTTCCTGGACGCGGGGCTTGTCGAACTGCTTGAACACCGTAAACAGCACCAGTGCGATCACCAGCCACACTGCTGCCTTCGAAAACATATTGTTGTTCAAAGCACCACTCCTTCACTCGTAGACGAGCGCCTACATTTTCCTTGCGGCGCTCCTCGGTCATTCTAATCCAGTCCGACCACCCCTGCCATAAGCATTGACAACCGCCACGATAGCGATTCGCTTGTCCGGCAAGGGCCGCGGCCCGTTTGCGGCATCCTGCCCGCGTTACCGCGGATGCTTCAGATGCCGGCCCAAAATGAACGTTTCGGACGATTTGTCGCGGGACGCCTTGGGCTTGCGTGGTGCGACCACCTTAAACTGCTGTTTGAACTTTTCGACGATCTGGCTGTAGCCGCTGCCGTGGAAACACTTGACGAGCAACGCGCCGTCCGGCTTCAGGTGATTCTGCGCAAATTCGAGCGCCAGATCGCACACATGCTCGATGCGCGCCGCATCCGCCGACGCCACTCCCGACAGGTTGGGGGCCATGTCGGAAATAACAAGGTCGACCGTGCGGCCTTCGAGCACCGCCTCGAGCCGATGCAGCACCTCGTCCTCGCGAAAGTCGCCCTGGATGAAGTGCACGTCGGCGATCGGCTCCATCGGCAGCATGTCGAGCGCAACGATCGTGCCGTCGATGCCGCCCTCGCGCACGGTGTCGCGCTTCTTGCCCTGCGCGAGCTTGTTGCGCGCATACTGGCTCCAGCTGCCGGGCGCCGCGCCGAGATCGACGATCACCTGGCCGGGCCGGATCAGCTTGTCCTGCTCGTCGATTTCCTTGAGTTTGTATGCCGCGCGCGCGCGATAGCCCTCCCGCTGCGCCATTTTGACGTACGGGTCGTTGATGTGGTCGTGCAGCCAGTGCTGGTTGAAGCGGTTTTTTGCCATTCGAAAGAGAGATTGCTGCCGTATGCTTCGTGAAGCCGCGCTTTTGGCGGATAATACGCGTCTTCTTCGCGCGGCTACGGCCCCTTTTGAGGCCCAAGCCGCGATTTTACGTGGTTTCGGCGCGCCGCTGACGCAGTCGCTGCGCAGCGATCGCTTTTCGTGCAGCGCGCCCCTAATTTGATTTCGATAATTCCATGCCCGCCCTTTCGCTTTCCCCCGCCGAGCGCTCCGCGCTGCGCTCCCAGGCCCATGCGCTCAAGCCCGTCGTGCTGATCGGCGCCGAAGGGCTGACCGACGCCGTGCTGAAGGAAATCAAGGTGCACCTCGACGCGCACCAGCTGATCAAGATCCGCGTGTTCGGCGACGAGCGCGACGAGCGCGTCGCGATCTACGACGAAATCTGCGACCGGCTGAACGCCGCGCCGATCCAGCACATCGGCAAGCTGCTCGTGATCTGGAAACCGGAAGCGCCCGCCGCCGCACCGTCGCGCGGCCGTCGTGCCGCCGGGGCGCTGCCGAGCGCCGGCGAAGCGGCCGACACGAAAAAGGGACGCGCGCCGCGCGTCGTCAAGGTCGTCAAGGTGTCGCCGAACGCGAGCCCGGTGCGCCGCCCGAAGCCCACGAAGGTCGTCGTGCGCGGCAACGAGCGCGTGACGGCCGGCGGCACCGTGAAGCGCGCGAAAAAGCGCCAGACGAGCACGAAGCGACCGTTCCAGAACAAGTAACGCGCGTCGCGCGGGCCGCGGCACGTTCGCGGGCCGCGCCGCTTCGCCGGCGCCCGCTCAGGCGTCGCGCGCCGGCAGACGCCAGATCAGCATCAGCCCCAGCACGCTCTCGACGAGATAGAACAGGCTCGAGATGCCGTGCAGCATCCCGAAGCGGCTCGCGTACGGCGAGTTCGCGATATCGGTGCCCGCCTCCATTGCGGCCACGCGCAGCGCGTTCATGAACGGCTGCAGCGCGAAATAGCCGATCAGCACGCACGCGACCATCGCGGCGACGACCCAGCGTACGCGCCGGTATTCGCCGCTGCCGCGCCGCACCTGCTGATTCGACAGCGCGAGCAGCAGCACGCCGCACACGACGCCGAGGATCGCCTCGATCCGGAACAGCTGCGCCGCGACCGAGCCGGCCGTCATCCGCTCGAGCGTGCGGAACAGCACGGGCGCGACCGCATAGCCGATCGTCAGCAGGCTGCCGACCCACACGGCCGACAGCAGACGGAACACGCGGTGCGGCATCACGTCGCCCCGCGTCAGATGTAGCTGACCGAGATGATTTCGTATTCGCGCACGCCGCTCGGCGCCTGCACGGCCGCGACGTCGCCTTCCGACTTGCCGATCAGTGCGCGCGCGATCGGCGAGCTGACCGAGATCAGGCCGTGGTCGATGTCGGCTTCGTCGTCGCCGACGATCTGGTACTTCACGGTGTCGCCGGACTCGAGATCCTCGAGTTCGACCGTCGCGGCAAACACCACGCGGCCGTCGGCCTCGAGAACGGTCGGATCGATGATCTGCGCGGCGGACAGCTTCGATTCGAGTTCCGCGATACGACCCTCGATGAAGCCCTGCTTTTCCTTGGCGGCGTCGTATTCGGCGTTTTCGGACAGATCGCCCTGTGCGCGGGCCTCCGCGATCGCATTGATCACGGCCGGCCGCTCGACGGACTTGAGGCGCTGCAATTCATCGCGCAGTTGCTCTGCGCCACGCTTTGTCAACGGAATGGTGCTCATAAACGGCTCAATCGCTAAAAAACGGCTATAAAAAAAATCACCGCGATTAAGCGCATTCCCGGCGAACCGGAAACGCCGCTTAACCGCGGCACGTGATGCTTCGACAGGTAACTGACCGCTTAGTTTAGGCGACCATGAAGACCTTGTAAATCATAGACTTCCAGATCCTTCAGGTAGCGCAGCCCCTCGACCGCCGCGCGTGCGCCCGACATCGTCGTGTAGTACGTGACCTTGTGCGCCTGCGCGCTCATCCGGATCGAACGCGAGTCGGCGATCGCCTGGCGCGTCTCGTCGACGGTCGTGAACACGAGCGCGATCTCGCCGTTCTTGATCATGTCGACGATGTGCGGACGGCCGTCCTTCACCTTGTTGACGACCTTCACCGGCACGCCGGCCGCTTCGATCGCGGCAGCCGTGCCCTTCGTCGCGACGATCGGATAGCCGAGATCGTGCAGCATGCGCGCGACTTCGACGGCCTTCGGCTTGTCGGCGTCCATCACCGTCAGCAGCACCGTGCCGGACTCCGGCAGGCGCGAGCCGGCCGCGAGCTGCGACTTGAACAGCGCCTCGCCGAACGTGCGGCCGACACCCATCACTTCGCCGGTCGAGCGCATTTCGGGCCCGAGCACCGGATCGACGGTCGGGAACTTCACGAACGGGAACACCGCTTCCTTCACGCTGAAATACGGCGGCTCGATCTCCTTCGTCACGCCTTGCTGCGCCAGCTTCTGGCCGACCATGGCGCGCGCCGCGATCTTCGCGAGCGGCAGGCTCGTCGCCTTCGACACGTACGGCACCGTGCGCGAGGCGCGCGGGTTCACTTCGAGCACGTAGATGACGTCCTGCTTCGAGCCGTCCGCCTGCGGCACCTGCTGAATCGCGAACTGCACGTTCATCAGGCCGACGACGTTCAGCGCCTTCGCCATCGCGGCGGTCTGGCGCTTCAGCTCGGCCACCGTCTCCTTCGACAGCGAGTACGGCGGCAGCGAGCATGCCGAGTCGCCCGAGTGGACGCCCGCCTGCTCGATGTGCTCCATCACGCCGCCGATGAACACGGCTTCGCCGTCGCAGATGCAGTCGACGTCGCATTCGATCGCATCGTTCAGGAAGCGGTCGAGCAGCACCGGCGAGTCGTTCGACACCTTCACGGCCTCGCGCATGTAGCGCTCGAGATCGCGCGGCTCGTGGACGATTTCCATCGCGCGGCCGCCGAGCACGTACGACGGACGCACGACGAGCGGGTAGCCGATTTCGGCGGCCAGCTCGAGCGCTTCCTCTTCGTTGCGCGCGGTGCGGTTCGGCGGCTGGCGCAGGCCGAGGTCCTGCAGCAGCTTCTGGAAGCGTTCGCGGTCTTCGGCTGCGTCGATCATGTCCGGCGACGTGCCGATGATCGGCACGCCGTGCGCCTCGAGGTCGAGTGCGAGCTTCAGCGGCGTCTGGCCGCCGTACTGGACGATCACGCCGACCGGCTTTTCCTTGTCGACGATCTCGAGCACGTCTTCGAGCGTCAGCGGCTCGAAGTACAGGCGGTCGGACGTGTCATAGTCGGTCGACACCGTTTCCGGGTTGCAGTTGACCATGATCGTCTCGTAGCCGTCTTCGCGCATCGCGAGCGCGGCGTGCACGCAGCAGTAGTCGAACTCGATGCCCTGGCCGATGCGGTTCGGACCGCCGCCGAGGACCATGATCTTCTTGTTCGACGTCGGCTGCGCCTCGCACTCTTCCTCGTAGGTCGAGTACATGTACGCGGTTTTCGTCGCGAACTCGGCCGCGCAGGTATCGACGCGCTTGTACACGGGGCGCACGTTCAGTTCGACGCGACGGCGGCGCACGTCGTCCGGCTTCGCGCCGAGCAGCTTCGCGAGGCGGCGATCGGAAAAACCGCTCTGCTTCAGGAAGCGCAGTTCGTCGGCCGTCAGCGACGCGAGCGTGCGGCCCGCGAGCGCCTTCTCCTTCAGGATGATCTGCTCGATCTGCGCGAGGAACCACGGGTCGATCGCCGTTTCCGCGTAGATTTCCTCGGCCGTCATGCCGATCCGGAACGCGTCGCCGACGTACCAGATACGATCCGGGCCCGGCTCGTGGATCTCGATCGCGATTTCGTCGCGATCGGTCGACTTCTCGTCGAGACCGTCGACGCCGACCTCGAGGCCGCGCAGCGCCTTCTGGAACGACTCCTGGAACGTGCGGCCGATCGCCATCACTTCGCCGACCGACTTCATCTGCGTGGTCAGGCGCGAATCGGCTTCGCGGAATTTCTCGAACGCGAAACGCGGGATCTTCGTGACGACGTAGTCGATCGTCGGTTCGAAGGATGCGGGCGTCTGGCCGCCGGTGATTTCGTTCTTCAGCTCGTCGAGCGTGTAGCCGACGGCGAGCTTCGCCGCGACCTTCGCGATCGGGAAGCCGGTCGCCTTCGAGGCGAGCGCCGACGAACGCGACACGCGCGGATTCATTTCGATGACGACCATCCGGCCGTCCTTCGGGTTGATCGCGAACTGCACGTTCGAGCCGCCCGTATCGACGCCGATCTCGCGCAGCACCGCGAGCGACGCGTTGCGCAGGATCTGGTATTCCTTGTCGGTCAGCGTCTGCGCCGGCGCGACGGTGATCGAGTCGCCGGTGTGCACGCCCATCGGGTCGAGGTTCTCGATCGAGCAGACGATGATGCAGTTGTCGGCGCGATCGCGCACGACTTCCATCTCGTATTCCTTCCAGCCGAGCAGCGATTCTTCGATCAGCAGCTCGCGCGTCGGCGAGAGATCGAGGCCGCGCTTGCAGATTTCCTCGAATTCCTCGCGGTTGTACGCGATGCCGCCGCCCGAGCCGCCGAGCGTGAACGACGGGCGGATCACGACCGGATAGCCGCTGCCGCCGGTGGCCGCCATGATCTCCGCGTGCACCTTGCTCGCCTCTTCCATCGAGTGCGCAATGCCCGACTTCGCGGAGCCGAGGCCGATCTTCGTCATCGCGTCCTTGAACTTCTGGCGGTCCTCGGCCTTGTCGATCGCCTCGGGCGACGCGCCGATCAGCTCGACGCCGAACTTTTCGAGCACGCCGTGGTGATGCAGGTCGAGCGCGCAGTTCAGCGCGGTCTGGCCGCCCATCGTCGGCAGGATCGCGTCCGGGCGCTCCTTCTCGATGATGCGCGCGACGACTTCCCAGGTAATCGGCTCGATGTAGGTGACGTCGGCCGTGTTCGGGTCGGTCATGATCGTCGCCGGGTTGCTGTTGACGAGAATGACCTTGTAGCCCTCCTCACGCAGCGCCTTGCATGCCTGTGCGCCCGAGTAGTCGAACTCGCACGCCTGGCCGATGATGATCGGGCCGGCGCCGATGATGAGGATGCTTTTGATGTCTGTGCGTTTTGGCATGGCTTGTGAATTCAATAAGTAATCGTTGTCGTGGTCGGCCGGCTGCGCTCAGCCCATGGTGGCGAGCGCGAGTTTCACCGAGAAGCCGATGAACAGGCCGCCCACGCTGCTCGCCGCGCCGGCCGCGAGCCTGCGGCGGCGGCGGAAATGCGCGGCGAGCCGTGCGCCCGCGAAGATCAGCGTGCTCAGGTACAGGAAGCTCGCGCATTGCGCGATCGCGCCGAGCACCGCGAACGACAGCGCGGGATGCGGGAATGCCGGATCGACGAACTGGATGAAGAACGAAATGAAGAACAGGATCGCCTTCGGATTCAGGAGGCTCACGATCAGCGCCTTGCGGAACGGCCGGTCGCCGTCGACCGCGCGCGGCGCTTCGTCCGGCGCATCGGCGCTCGCGCGCAGCTTGCGCCACGCGCCGCGCAGCATGCCGGTGCCGATGTAGAGCAGATACGCGGCACCGCCGTACTTGACGACCGAGAACAGCAGCGGGTTCGCCTTCAGCAGCGACGCGACGCCGGCGGCCGACAGCACCATCAGCACCGTATCGCCGACGAACACGCCGCAGGCCGCGCGATAGCCGGCCTTCACGCCGCGCTGCGCCGCGAGCGACAGCACGTACATCGAATTCGGCCCCGGCAGCAGGATGATGAAGATCACGCCGAACACATAGGTCCAGAGATCCGTGATGCCGAGTGCGTGACCGAACATGATGCGAGCCTCCGTGCGCGCGCCGTTCAGGCGCTGCGCTGCTTCGCCGCGTCCATCAGGGCGGTGAAGCGGTCGAACAGGTAGCCGATGTCGTGCGGGCCCGGCGACGCTTCCGGGTGACCCTGGAAGCAGAACGCCGGCTTGTCGGTGAGCTCGAAGCCCTGCAGCGTGCCGTCGAACAGCGACACGTGCGTCGCGCGCGCGTTGGCCGGCAGCGAGTCGGCGTCGACCGCGAAGCCGTGGTTCTGCGACGTGATCACGACGCGGCCGTCGGCCAGATCCTTCACCGGGTGGTTCGCGCCGTGATGGCCCGTCTTCATCTTCAGCGTCTTCGCGCCGACCGCGAGGCCCATGATCTGGTGGCCGAGGCAGATGCCGAACGTCGGCACGCCGCGCTCGATGAATTCCTTGGTCGCCGCGATCGCGTAGTCGCACGGTTCCGGATCGCCGGGGCCGTTCGACAGAAAGATGCCGTCCGGATTCAGCGCCAGTGCGTCGGCCGCGCTCGCCTGCGCGGGCAGCACGGTCACCTGGCAGCCGCGCTCCGCGAGCATGCGCAGGATGTTGTACTTGACGCCGAAGTCGTACGCGACGACGCGGTACTTCGGCGCTTCCTGCATCCCGTAGCCACTGCCGAGACGCCATTCCGTCTGCTTCCATTCGAACGGGTTCGTCGTCGACACGACCTTCGCGAGATCCATGCCGGCGAGGCCCGGGAACGAGCGCGCGAGTTCGATCGCCTTCGCTGCGTCGTCCGAGCCCGCGAGGATGCAGCCGTTCTGCGCGCCCTTGTCGCGCAGGATGCGGGTCAGCTTGCGGGTATCGATGCCGGCGATCGCGACGACGCCTTCGTCGCGCAGGTAGTCGCCGAGCGTGCGCTCCATCCGGAAGTTCGAGGCGAGCGTGGGCAGATCGCGGATGATCAGGCCCGCGGCATGGACTTTCGTGGCTTCGACGTCTTCGGCGTTCACGCCGACGTTGCCGATATGCGGATAGGTGAGCGTCACGATCTGGCGCGCGTAGCTCGGATCCGTCAGGATTTCCTGATAGCCGGTGATCGCGGTGTTGAACACGACTTCACCGATCGTATGGCCTTCGGCCCCGATCGAATAACCACGAAAGACCGTGCCGTCGGCAAGTGCAAGCAAGGCGGGAGAAAAAGACGGCAACACGGGAGGCTCCTTGGGGAACACCCTGCTGCCGACCTGTCTACCCTGCCGCGCGAGCGCCGCGCGGCGTGCGCGCGGGGTCGCTAGCTGGACGCAGCCTGAGTCGTCGACACGCGAACCCGGCGCGGCGCGCACGAGGCTTCGCGGCAACGCCCGACAGGCGGCGTGCGGCGGATGAACGGGATGAGTGAGGTAGGCGCTAGGGTGCGAGGTTGATCAGCACAAACTTTCAAATTATAGCCTGAAAATGGCCCTATCTTCAATCGATACGGCCGTCCGATCGTGCCGCAATGCGGCCCGGCCGCCGCGCGCGCGGCTACCGCCCCGATTTCGCCGCGCGTATCCGTCAGCGTACCGCCGGATCGGCGCGCTGACCAGCATGGCGTGCCGGCCACAGCGACCACGCGGCGCTCGCGACCTGCAGCGCAAGCAGCACGCCCCACGCGGCGACGTGCGCGGCGACCGGATAGCGGCCGTCGACCGGCGCCCAGTGCGACAGCACCGCGCCGACACCGATCTGGAACGCGAAGATCAGCAGAAAGATCACGAGCGTGAGCGTCGTGTTCGCGCGCCCGATCAGCTGCGCGGGGAAATGGCCGGCCAGCACCGCATAGGTCAGGATGCCGACGCCGCCGAACATCCCGTAGGCGGCCCAGAGCACGGCCGGCGGCAGCGGCACGCGCGCGACGATCGCGGCCTGCGTCGCGACGAACAGCAGCATGCCGATGCTGCAGAACGCATGGACCGACACGCCGCGCCGCTCGAGCATGCGCGCGGCCGCGCCGAAGCCGACGCAGCCGCCCATCATCGCGAACCCGAGCACCGACACGAGCCGCGCCGCGTGCGGCGCATCGAAACCCGCGACGTCGCGCAGATACGGCCCGACCCACAGCGACTGCATCGCGTAGAACACGCCCTGCGTGACCATCGAAAACGACGAAATCTTCCAGAATGCGCGACTGCCGAGGATGTGCCAGGTGCCCTTGAACTGGCTGACAAGGCCGCCCTGGTGACGCGGCCGCTCGGCCTCGGGCGCGCCGAAGCCGATCGCGGCCGCGACGACGACGGTCAGCACCGCGAGCGCGACGCAGATCGTGCGCCAGTTCGTCCAGCCGAGCAGCCAGGTCAGCGGCGAGCCGACGGCGACGCCGCCGAGCCCGCCGACCGCCATCACGAGCCCGTTGACGAACGGCAGCCGGCCGACCGGGAAATGCTGCGCGAGCGCCTTGAATGCAGCGCCGAGGCAGACCGACACGCCGACGCCGATCAGCAGCCGGCCGATCATCATCGTACCGAGCCCGTGCGCGGCGCCGAACACGGCCGCACCGGCCGCCGCGAACAGCAGCATGCCGGCCGTCACGCGGCGCGGGCCGAAATGATCGAGCATCACGCCGGCCGGAATCTGCGCGCCCGCGAAACCGAGGAAATAGAGACTGGTGAGCAGGCCGAGATCGGCCGCCGACAGGCCGAGTTCGCGCGTGACGAACGGCGCGAACCCGAGATTGACGCCGCGAAACACATACGAGACGAAATACCCGAGCGCAAACAGCGCGAGCACCCTGACCTGCACCGACGACATCGCTCCTCCCGATCGAAGCACCATCCAGCCGCGGCACGATGCCGCACGCAAACGAAAACGCCGTCACCTCGGTGACGGCGTTTCGTCGGATGATATCGCAGTCGCGCGCCGCAAGCCGGCTCGCGCGCGAGTGCGTCGCTTACTTCTTCTTCGCCTTGTGCGCGGCCGTTTTCGCCGGCGCGGCCTTCGCGCGTTCGGCCTTGGCGGGTGCCGCCTTCGTCGCACGCGCCGCCGGCTTCGCGACATGCTTGCCGCGCGCGGACTTGCTGCCCGTCGACAGGCTCGCGCGCTCGATGCGGCCGCCGCCGACCGACGTCGCGATCCGCTCGGGGCCAGGCTCGGCCGGCACCGCGCGGCCGACCGGCACGTGCAGCACGAGCGCCTGGCCCGGCAGCACGAGGTCGCGACGCGTCCGGTTCCATGCCTTCAGTTGCGAAACCGACACGCCGTAGCGGCCCGCGATCGTCGCCATCGACTGCTTGCGGCGCACGCGGATCAGCATCTTGCGCGTATCGGGCACGTCGGGCTCCATCGCGAGCACGCCGTTTTCCGCGACGTCCGCGCTGATGTCCTCGTCATCGTCGTCGCCGCGCGGCACGACGATCGTCGAGCCCGGCTTCAGCCGCATGCCGGCCGGAATCTTGTTGACGGCCATCAGCGTATCGGCGTCGACGCCGATCTTTTCCGCGATTGCAGCCGGACGCGCGCGTTCGCTGACCGTGTAGGTCGTCCACGACGACAGCTGGCCCGAATACGACTTCAGGTTCTTCTCGAACGCGGCCGCGTTGTCGAACGGCAGCAGGATCTGCGGCTCGGTCGCGCCGAGAATCACGGGCTTCGAGAACGACGGGTTCAGCGACTTGAATTCGTCGAGCGACAGGTTCGCGAGCTTCGCGGCCACGGCCACGTCGATGTCGTGCGACGTCGTGACCGTCACGAAATACGGGTGGTTCGGAATGTCCGGCAGCGCGAGCCCGTACTGCTGCGGATTCGCGATGATGTTCTTCACCGCCTGCAGCTTCGGTACGTAGTTGCGCGTCTCGTTCGGCATCCTGAGGCTCTGGTAGTCGGTCGGCAGACCGGCCGCCTGGTTGCGCGCGATCGCGCGCTGCACGTTGCCCTCGCCCCAGTTGTACGCGGCGAGCGCGAGATACCAGTCGCCGAACATGTCATGCAGGCGCGACAGATAGTCGAGCGCGGCACTCGTCGACGCGAGCACGTCGCGCCGCTCGTCCTGCCACATATTGCGCTTCAGGTTGTAGGTGCGGCCCGTGCCCGGCATGAACTGCCACATGCCGGCCGCCTTCGCGACCGACAGCGCCTGCGGGTTGTACGCGGATTCGATGAACGGCAGCAGCGCGAGCTCGGTCGGCATGTGACGCGCCTCGAGTTCCTCGACGATGTGATAGAGGTACTTCTGCGACCGCTCGGTCATGCGCTGCACGTAGTCGGGACGCTGCGTGTACCAGGTCGTCTGCATGTCGACGAGGTCGCTCTGCAGGTCGGGCATCTGGAAGCCGCGGCGGATGCGCGCCCACAGGTCGCTGTCTGCGCTGGTGAGGTCGCCGACCGATTGCTTGTCGACGTCGACGGTTTCTTTGGCGGTGGCTGACTTGCGGAGGTAGTTGGACGTCGCCTGTGCATCGGCGGCGTTGTTGGCGACAGGGCCCTGGCTCGCACAAGCGGCGAGCAGCAGGACCATCAGCGCGCTCAATATGAATCGCATGAAAATCTCGGCTTCCGACGGCTGGAAATTGCTGGCGATACTACGGAAGTGCGTGCTTCACGTCAATAAAAACACCGAAAAGTCATTGAAATCCAAAGTTTGGAGCAATTTTTACAGACTCCGCTTGAGCTTTGGGAGTCCTCGCGAATCGCTCATCTGAACCGGTTTTTCCATTCGCGCATCAGCGTGAAGGCGGTCAAACGATCCGGCACCGATTCGTGCAATTCGGCTTCGAGCGTCGCGTGGATCGCCGCGGCGTCGGCACGCAGGAACGGGTTCACGGCGCGCTCGTGCGCGATCGTCGTCGGCAGCGTCGGTACGCCGCGCGCGCGCAGCGCCTGCGCTTCGTCGCGCCAGGCGGCGAGCGCCGCGTTGCCGGGCTCGCACGCGAGCGCGAAGCGGATGTTCGACAGCGTGTATTCGTGTGCGCAATGCACGCGCGTGTCGCCCGGCAGCGCCGCGAGCGCGTCGAGCGACGCGAGCATCTGCGCGGGCGTGCCTTCGAACAGGCGGCCGCAGCCGCACGAGAACAGCGTGTCGCCGCAGAACACGTGCGGCACCGGCGTGTGCGGACCGGCGGGCTGGAAGTAAGCGATATGGCCGCGCGTGTGACCGGGTACGGCCAGCACGTCGAACGTCGCGGCCGGCGCGTCGAGCGTCACGCGCGCGCCGCCCGCGAGCGGATGCGCGACTACGCCGATCGCCTCGTCGGCCGGGCCGTACACGGGCAATGGCACATCGGCCGGTTGGCTATCCTGCAGTGCCGCGACGCCGCCGACATGGTCGGCGTGATGGTGCGTGAGTAGAATAGCGGTCAACCGCCAGCCTCGTTCGGCAAGAACCCGGCGCACCGGCTCGGCTTCACCCGGATCGACGGCGATCGCATCGCGACCGTCCGACACGAGCCAGATGTAGTTGTCTTCAAATGCCGGCACCGGCACGTATTCCAGCTCGTTCATGGGCGCGCAACCATCGTTATGTCTGACCGAGAAATTATAGACTGGCCCGCCTGGACCGACTCGCCGCCCGGCCGCTACGTGCTGGGCTGGGAGCAGGCGCAGCTCGACCGCATCGTGTCCGACGTGTTCGGGTTTCACGCGCTGCAGCTCGGCCTGCCGCAGCTCGACGCGCTGCGCGAGAACCGGATGCCGTATCGCGGCCTCGTGCTCGATCCGGCGAGCGGCGCGAGTGCGCCCTACCGCTTTCCGCACGTGCACGATGCACATGCGCCGCACCACGCGCCCACAGATCGCAGCACGACGTGGTGCGATCTCGTCGACCTGCCGTTCGAATCGCAAAGCGTGGACCTGATCGTGATGCCGCATACGCTCGAGTTCACGTCCGACCCGCACCGTCTGCTGCGCGAAGCCGAACGCGTGCTGATGCCGGAAGGCCAGCTCGTGATCACCGGCTTCAATTCGCTGAGCCTGTGGGGAATGCGCCAATCGTTCGGACGGATGGCCAACCGGCCGTTCGTGCCGGCCGCGCACGACCAGATCGCGTTCATCCGGCTCAAGGACTGGATCAAGCTGCTCGGCTTCGATCTCGAGCGCGGCCGCTTCGGCTGCTACCGGCCGCCGCTCGCCACCGACAAATGGCTCGCCCGCTACGGCTTCATGGAAGCCGCG
Source organism: Burkholderia sp. HMSC10F09 (assembly GCF_001806955.1). NCBI lineage: Bacteria > Pseudomonadati > Pseudomonadota > Betaproteobacteria > Burkholderiales > Burkholderiaceae > Burkholderia > Burkholderia sp. HMSC10F09. The sequence goes on along the minus strand of NZ_KV786875.1, from coordinate 2,423 downwards.
GGCGACCGCTGGTGGCCGATCTTCGGCGCCGTCTACATGGTGACGGCCGTCAAGCGCGTGCGCGGCATGCGGCTCGTCGGCCCGATCAAGGTGAAAAAGCCGGTCCTCGCGCCGGGCCTGACGCCGGCGGCCTCCCCGACCACCCATCAAGAACATTCATGACCACCGACACCATCGACATCTACACCGACGGCGCCTGCAAGGGCAACCCCGGCCCCGGAGGCTGGGGCGCATTGCTGCGCTACGGCGAACGCGAGAAGGAACTGTTCGGCGGCGAGCCGAACACGACGAACAACCGGATGGAGCTGATGGGCGTGATCGCCGCGCTCGAAGCGCTGAAGCGCCCGTGCCACGTGATCGTGCACACCGACTCGCAATACGTGCAGAAAGGCATCAGCGAGTGGATCCACGGCTGGAAGAAAAAGGGCTGGGTCACGGCCGCGAAGACGCCGGTGAAGAATGCCGACCTGTGGAAGCGGCTCGACGCGCTCGTCGCATTGCACGAGGTCGAGTGGCGCTGGGTCAAGGGCCATGCCGGCCATCCCGAAAACGAACGCGCCGACGCGCTCGCGAATCGCGGCGTCGCCTCGCTCGCGGCCTGAGCGACGGCCGCTTTCTTGCCTTTCCCGATTTATCCGACATGCGCCAGATCATTCTCGATACCGAAACCACCGGCCTGAACGCCCGCACGGGCGACCGCATCATCGAAATCGGCTGCGTCGAGCTGCTGAACCGGCGGCTCACCGGCAACAACCTGCACTTCTACGTGAATCCGGAGCGCGACAGCGATCCGGGCGCACTGGCCGTGCACGGCCTCACGACCGAGTTCCTCAGCGACAAGCCGAAGTTCGCGGAAATCGCGCATCAGATTCTCGACTTCGTGAAAGGCGCGGAGCTGATCATCCACAATGCGCCGTTCGACCTCGGCTTTCTCGACGCCGAATTCGCGCTGCTCGGGCTGCCGCCGTTCAGCGAGCACTGCGCGGGCGTGATCGACACGCTGGTGCAGGCCAAGCAGATGTTCCCCGGCAAGCGCAACTCGCTCGACGCGCTGTGCGACCGCTTCGGCATCAGCAACGCGCACCGCACGCTGCACGGCGCGCTGCTCGACTCGGAGCTGCTCGCCGAGGTCTATCTCGCGATGACGCGCGGCCAGGACAGCCTCGTCATCGACATGCTCGACGACGACGCGGGCGGCGCCGGCGCCGCCAACGGCCAGCGCGTGTCGCTTGCGGCGCTGGACCTGCCGGTGCTCGCCGCCACGGCCGAAGAGCTCGCCGAGCATCAGGCGCAGCTCGACGATCTCGACAAGTCGGTCAAGGGCGCATGCGTGTGGCGCCAGGCGGACGAAGCCGATACGGCCGAAGCCGCATGACGCGGCGGCGGCCGCCGGGCGCGCGCCGCCCGCTCATCCGCGCGGCTGCAGCGCGATGACGGCCATGCCGGCCAGCGCGAGCGCCGCGCCGGCCGCGTCCCAGCGCGTGAGCGCCACACCATCGACCGCACGCAGCCAGATCAGCGCGACCGCGATGTACATCCCGCCGTACGCCGCGTAGGTGCGACCCGCGGCGCTCGGATGCAGCGTCAGCAGCCACGCGAACAGCGCCAGCGACACCGCGGCGGGCGCGAGCAGCCACACGGGCCGCCCCGTCTTCAGCACGAGCCACGGCAAATAGCAGCCGACGATTTCGGCGAGCGCCGTCACGGCGAACAACGCTGCGATTTTCATCAGTTCCGTCATCCGGTTCCTCGCGAATTCGGCCCGCGTCGCAGGCCCACGCGGCACGCCGCGCGCCGCCGATCATACCGGAGCCGATCGCGCGGAGCGCCCCGCCGGGCCTGCGTTTCACGGCAATTTGCACGATCGTCTGTCATCGTGCTATCATGTCTCCTGTTTCAACATTCAATCTCTGTCTATTCGATTTCGACGAAAGCTTGTCCGCGTCACGTGGGCCGGCGCTTCGCTCGGAATTGCATCCACAGGAAAGCCCGCCCGACAGGCCCGCTTTTCTCGTTTCGTCGCCCTTTCGGGGCGTCCGCCGGCACGCTGGACACCGTCCGCACCGGCATCTGCCGCTCGCATCACGCGGCCCATTCTTCATGAGCGCACTGTCGCGACGGCCCAACGGGCCCGCGTCGAAGCAAGCCCTTGCGCACTAAGCGCTTAATGGCCTGCCCCGACGCGCAGCACACGACATCGCGCTCGCCGGCAAACCGTGTCGGACGGCCCGCCGTTCCGGCGCAGTCAAAGGAGTGCATGACCTTGACCGCAACACACGTCAGCCCGACCGCTGTTTCTTCCACCTCGTCGTCCACGGAGGCCCCGCTCGCCGCGGACGACATTACCGTCGTCGATCAAAGCCTGCTCAAGCGCGCCGTCAGCGCCATGGCGCTCGGCAACGCGATGGAATGGTTCGACTTCG